>JBPPNE010000342.1:0-8935 GCA_051306415.1 Porticoccaceae bacterium | reverse complement strand
CAGGGCGCCTACAAACAACTGCGCAAGCTGCTGGTGGAGGACTACCTGATCGCCGTCGTCTCCCTGCCCGCAGGCGTGTTCCAGCCCTATTCCGGCGTCAAGACCTCCATCCTCATCCTCGACAAATCGCTGGCCCGCACCAGCGACAGCATCGCCTTCGTCAAGGTGCAGAACGACGGCTTCGGCCTCGGCGCCCAGCGCCGCGCCATCGCCAGCAACGACCTGCCCGCGGCCGCCGCCGCCCTCCAAGCCTTCCGTCATTCCCGCCCAAGCGGGAATCCAGGCGATGCAGCCAACCAAACCTCCGGTCATTCCCGCGTCAGCGAGAATCCAGGCGATCCAGCCAGCCAAACTGTCGGTCATTCCCGCGCAAGCGGGAATCCAGTGGATTTCGATCCCAGCCAATACCCCGGCTTGCTGCTGGTGGAGAAGTCCCGCATCGCCGCCAATGGCGACTACAACCTGAGTGGGGAGCGGTATCGGGAGGGGGCTGTTGTAGTCTCGTCGTATCCGTTCGTTCCTGTGGGAGATGTGTTCCGAAAAGCAGATAAAACCGTTCTTCCCGATTCGCTCGACGGTCCAGTCACGTACCTCGGTCTTGAAAACATCACACAGGGCACCGGAAAGATCGAAGGGGACGTCGTCACGGAAAACCCGGCGGACATCAAGAGCCTCAAGAATGTCTTCAAGCCGGGTGACATCCTTTACGGAAAGCTTCGACCCAATCTGAATAAGGTGTGGCTCGCAGATCGCACGGGTATTTGCTCGACTGACATCTTCGTGATCGAGGCCATCGAAGAAAGGACAGTTCCCGCGTTCTGCGCCTACCTGTTCCGCAGCGCTCGATTTAATGATGCCGTCATGGGCCAACTCAAAGGTGCGCAGCTTCCGCGTATCGGTTGGACATCGTTTGCCGAACTCCAAATCCCCCTGCCGCCGCTGGAGGTACAGAAGGAGATCGTGGCGGACATCGAGGGCTACCAGAAAGTCATCGACGGCGCCCGCGCCGTCCTCGACCACTACCGCCCCCACATCCCCATCCACCCCGACTGGCCGATGGTGGAGATCGGAATGATCAGCACCATTGTTCGTGGAAGTTCGCCCCGCCCCCAAGGCGATCCAAACTTCTTCGGAGGCCCAGTACCTCGGCTCATGGTCGCGGACATCACCCGTGACGGAATGTATGCAACACCTCAAATCGACTCACTCACTGAACTTGGGGCAACGAAAAGTCGCCCCATGAAGAAGGGCGAGGTGATCATCACGGTGAGTGGTAATCCGGGTTTGCCAACGATTTTGGCAATCGATGCGTGCATTCATGACGGATTCGTCGGACTTCGTGAGCTGAACAGTGATGTACGCCCTGAGTATCTCTATTTCGCATTGTTGGCGCTTCATGCCAGCCATGGTTCTCAATCTGTTGGATCGGTATTCAGAAACCTGACAACCGATCAAATCCGCGAATTCAAGATAGCCCTCCCACCCCTCGCCATCCAGCAAGCCATCGTCGCCGAGATCGAAGCCGAGCAGGCGCTGGTCAACGCCAACCGCGAACTGATCGCCCGCTTCGAGCAGAAAATCCAGGCCACCCTCGCCCGCGTCTGGGGCGAGGAGGTGGAGCCTGCGGACAGTTGCAAGAAAATGAATGGAAACGCCGGAGAAATGCCCAGATGAGCAAACTCAATATCAGGAGAGCGGTCGAGAACATCCGGGCCAACACCACGGTGTACACGCCGGTCGTTGAGATGATCGTCAACGCCATTCAAGCGATTGAAGAGGCTGTCAGGCCAGATGGAAAAGTTTCGATCCGCGCGCAGCGGAGTAAGCAGATCGAGCAAGATGGGAGTCTTCCGGAAGTTATCAGCTTTGAAATCGAAGATAACGGGATTGGCTTCACCGACGCGCACCGCAATTCCTTCGACACGCTCTATACCGACCAAAAAATTAAGGAAGGCGGCAAGGGCTTTGGTCGCTTCACCGGCCTGAAATACTTCGAGGACCTTCACGTCAAGAGCATCTACAGGGACGGCAGCGGCTTCAAGGTCCGCAATTTTTCTATGGGCAAGGACAACGACATCATCGTCCATGAAAAGGTGGCGATGAGTGAAAAGCAGGTGTCCGGCACAGTCGTTACCTTGAGCGCCCTGAAGAAGGGACGGTCCTTCGACAAGAAACTCACTACGATTGCCAGAAACCTCGTCGAGCGGCTTCTTCCGTATTTCATCGCGCAGGATTACGTGTGCCCGGAGATCGTTCTCTCGGAACAGGACGGGAGCCACGCCATCCGCCTAAATGATTTTGTCAGCAATGAGCTGTCCGCCATGATCCGGGAAATCGGGGTCGAACAAAACACATTTACCCTGAATGCGTCCGACACTGACGAAGAGTTTCTGGTTCGGGTCTTCAAGCTCTATGCCCCGCGAAATCAGAAGAGCAGGATCAGTCTTGTCGCTCACAAGAGGGAAGTCTCCGGCTCCGCGATCCACAAATACATCCCCGAGTTCGAGGATGAGTTCTATGAAAAGGATAGTCGCGGGGAGATTGACCGCGAGCGCAACTACATCATCAAAGCCTACGTGTTTGCCCCGTACCTCGACCGCAACGTGTCACTGGAGCGCGGCGGGTTCGAGTTCCACATGGAGAGCGATCTGACGGGGATAGCTCAGGTAGATATCGAACAGCAAGCCGCGGTGATCGCCAAGGAAGCTATGGGCGCCGATATCACTCTCCGGCAGGAAAAGAAAAAGGAGCGCGTCCAGTCCTACGTGGACGAGGAAGCACCGTGGCACAAGGCGATGCTGGAAAAGATCGACCTAAGCGGGTTGCCCTACAACCCGACGAACGAAGAAATCGAAACCCGGTTGCAAAAAGAGAAATTTACGCAGGAAGTCGAGATCAAGCGGGATGTGGCCAAGCTGCTCACCGAAAGCAATTTCGAGAACGTGAAGGAGAGCGTTCTGGAGATCGTCAGCAAAATCTCCGGCACCAGCAAGAACGATTTGATTCATTACATCGCGCTTCGGCGAAAGATCCTTGACATCTTCGGCAAGAGCCTCGAAGTGGACGATACCGGCGTGTATTCATCCGAAGGAGTGGTTCATGACATCATCTTTCCGCGCAAGGGCGACACAGCGATTACGTCCTTCCACGATCACAACCTTTGGATCGTGGACGAGCGCCTGAACTTCACCACCTACGTCTCCTCCGACGTTCCGCTCGACGGCAAGAACACCGAGCGCCCGGACATGCTCGTCTACAACAAGCGCGTTCTCTTTCGCGGAGACAATGAAGCGAGCAACCCGATCACGATTTTCGAATTCAAAAAGCCGCAGCGGGATGATTTTGTCAATCCGTCGTCTCAGGAAGACCCGGTCCAGCAGATCGTGCGCTACGTCAACCATATCCGCGACGGAAAATACAAAACACCCCAAGGGCGCGAGATGCTGGTCGCCGAAAACACGCCGTTCTACGGATATGTCATCTGCGAGCTAACGTCCAAGGTCAAAGTCTGGCTTGAGCGCGAAAAGGATTTCAAACCGATGCCTGACCGGCTGGGCTGGTTCCAGTGGATGGGCAATATCAACCTCTATATCGAAGTCATCAGTTGGGACAAGGTTCTGAAGGACGCGAAAATGCGCAATCAGATTTTCTTCCAGAAACTTGGAATCTAGCCCGCGGTAGGGCGCAATAACCGCAGGGCATTGCGCCGTATGAAGGCTCCATCCGGTGCAATGCGGCTTCGCCTTATTGTGCAGGCTACGCGGGCTGATCATCCGTTTCGAGAAAAAATCCAGGCCACTATCGCCCGGGTCTTGGGCGAGGACGCAGGTTAGGAAAACCGGCATAACAGTAATAAGATCGTTGCCTTGACTCGCGACGGCAAGGCCGGTACGTGCACAGTTACCGCTCAAGAAGCAGTACAGGAGGATGCGCCATGAATAGCAACGAGCCCTTGCTAAAAATTCGTTTCGACGGCGAAGCTGTCGGGTCGGGCAGGATTCAGGTTGCACATCTGTTGAGCTTTTTAACGAATATGACCAAGGCGCTTCATCGGACGGGGCGCGTTCTGACGGGCGAGGCCGAAAGCGTGCGGCGGGGGCGGCAGCCGCACAGCATCAAAGAGGAAGTGGCCCTTGATTTGATGTTGTTGACGCACGGCAGCCCGGCGGCAGTGCTCGGCTTCGAGCGGTGGCAGCCGGAAGTGTCTTTCCAGGAACTCGACCTGGGTCTGGATATTCTGGAGAAAGCACTTGCGGGGCTGTCCAGTGTTCAGGAGACGGACGACAGTCTTCCTGCGGGTTATGACGCGGGTGTTTTGATGGCGTGGCGTGACGCTGGCACGCTGTTCAGTCAGGGAATCACCAGGATCGAATTCACTCTGAACCACCGAGAAGCGCCGTTAAGAACCACCTTCACACCGGAAGGCTTCATGCGGATACAGGAGCGCATCAAGGGACCAGAGACGAACATCCGCACCATCGAAGGCCGTTTGCTGATGGCTGATTTCAAGGAACATGGGACGCGCTGTCGCATACATCCGTCCGCCGGTGATCCGGTGCTCTGCCTTTTTGACGAGGAAACAAAAGACGAGGTGCTGGAAAACATCCTGCATTATGTCCGTATCGTGGGTGAAGCAAAGGAAGAGCCTCTGACCGGAAAAATCGCCCACATCAAGATCCACAACATTGAACGCTTGGAGGGTCGAGAGGGCGAGGCGGCGGATTTGCTCCCACAGGGCACACCGATCTCGCGAGATTTCTGGGAGTCGCCAAGCTTGGATGAACTGGCGCAGGCGCAGAACGTGGATCCGATGGTGGACATACGGGCGCTCTTCGGCACCTGGCCGGGTGAGATGGATGACGGCTTCGAGGAGGCCATCGACGAATTGCGGCATTCGTCCATTGGAGCGGCCTGACCATCATGAGCAAGACCATCCTCGACACGAACGTCGTCGCTTACCTGATGAAAGGCGGTCCGCTGGCCGAAGCCTATGCGCCGCATGTTCATCACCCGCAACGGCTCAATACACGGCAACTTTTTAGGTTGTCTCACCGTAGCTAG
Source organism: Porticoccaceae bacterium (assembly GCA_051306415.1). Classification (GTDB taxonomy): domain Bacteria; phylum Pseudomonadota; class Gammaproteobacteria; order Pseudomonadales; family Porticoccaceae; genus CBDDRG01. The sequence goes on along the minus strand of JBPPNE010000342.1, from coordinate 3,874 downwards.
GGAACCGCTGAACAAATGGAGTCCATTCATGGTTCGACAAGCTCACCACGAACGGAATCAATAGGTTACCGTTCGTCCTGAGCCTGTCGAAGGACTTATTCAGCGTTTCCCTAGACAAAAGGACTACCTCAATGAATCGAGATATGGATGTAATTCGAAAGATGATTCTTGCTTCAAAAGATGCAGAAGGAGAAATATCTAGCGTCAATGGAATCGACCAGGAAACATTCGGTTTCCATGTGCAGCTTCTTGAGGAAGCAGGTCTGGCAAAGTGCATGGTAGAAATGGACAGCGACAGCAGAATCCCAAAACCATTGGTCGCGATTGTTTGGCGGCTAACTTGGGATGGCTTCGATTTTGCTGACTCGATCGCCGATGACACTATTTGGAATAAAGCCAAAAAGAACGTTATAAACCCGTCCGCTTCATGGACATTCGGGATTCTCCTCGAATATTTGAAGTTCGAGATCAGGAGCAAAATTCCTGGTCTTTGAAAGCCTGCAAGCTCCGTAGCTTGCAGGCCAAATATTCACGGCGAGGCAGCCTGCTGTAGGGCGCAATAACCCGTTGAGCATGCGGCTTCTCGGATCCGGGATGCGCTGAATAAGCTGATACCGTTCATGGTTCGACGGGCTCACCACGAACGGTATCAGCAGCTTACCGTTCGTCCTGAGCTTGTCGAAGGATCGAAGGACTGCTACAGCGCATCCTCAGCCGGTTTTGACCTCGTTCAACAGATCGGGGTGACGATCCAGCACCTTGAGCAGTTTCACCAGTGCCAGGGGCGGCTTGGTCTTGCCGTTCTCGTAGCGCGAGAAGGCATTGATGCCGCCGCCGAAGATTTCGGCGGCTTCGCGCTGATCCAGGTGGAGCTTTTTGCGAACCTTGGCGATGTAGGCCGGATCGACATAGGCGGCGTTCACTTGCCGCTGGAACAGTCCGATCAATTCGCTGTAGCGGTCGCCTTGCTCCCGATCCAGGATGGCCTCGCTGCAAGCCGGGCAATAGTCGCCCGTTACCGCAGGAATGGCAGTGGTTTCGCCCTTGTAGGTATAGGGCAGGTCGCGGGTGTCATGGATCAGTTCCGCCGCGCCGCAAACGGGGCATTTCATCTCATAGCTCCTTGAAGGAAACGATCAGAACATCATCGATGACGGTCAGTTTCAGGTACACATCGTCACCGCGGGCTGTCCTGGTGCGGTACACGTCCTGCCAGATCCGGTGATCGGCATGGGTCGTCATGCTCTTGTGGAAGTTGGCCGGCGTGAGCGAAATGACCACGGCGCACATGCCCGCCAGGTTATCAATGCCGAGGTCGCGGGCACCGCTGAAAGCGCTGGCAGTGGCCTTGACCTTGCCGGCTTCAACCAAGGCTTTCACGACTGACAGCTTGCAGTGCGGGGTGGCCTTTTCCATGCCCGATTATAACCTACTTGCCAAATTAACCAAGCAGGTTAAATTCCTGGGCGCACGATTTGCGTCAGCGGCGGGCACGGAAGAAGCTGCGCAGCGGCACGCTGCGCTTTGCCCACTCTCGCTGAGTTATCACGGATACCCCAGGGACACGCTACCCGGTGCGTGTGGATTCCTTGCAAGCTCGGCGTGTGTGGGCCGGTACATCTTGGCGATGAACGGGCGCTTCGTGCCTGGCGAGGAACGCGGTGATTTTTGGCAGGGTGGCCCGCAAGTTGCGGAATAGGGCGCATGCCCGATGACCACCAGCATAGCGACACGGTGGCGAACCACGGCGGCGAGTTCGTTGGGCTTGTAGCGAATGCGGGCGTCGTGCGTCACAACAACCCAGCCGCGTTGACCTACGGACTCCAGCCAGACTTCGTCAGGACAGTCGTGGGCAAAGTGGTCGCCGTGTCGCTCGACCGTCACACCTGCGGCGGCAAGAATCTGCGGAAAGCGCTTGCCGAGGTCGCGGTCAGTGAAAAAGACCGGGTTCAAGCTGCCCGCTCGTAAAGAACCGCCTCCTCGATTTCCGGTGGCGTGAGGTCATAGTCGGCGGCTACCTCGGCAACTGTCTCGCCGGCGTCGATGCGCTCCACGATGGCGCGGGTGGAAATACCACGCCGAACCATGATCGGCCTGCCAAACGCAATGCTGGGATCAATGGTGACCGGGCGTTTAGCGGTCGGCGCGTTACTGGAGGCGAAGGGATACAGCCGGACAGGAAACTGCCACCGGTCCCACTCGACGCGTTTGAGGTGCTCCTCGAACACCTTGCGCATCGCGATCTGGCCGGAGGCGGACAGATCGATCAGCTCGCCGTAGCGCTCCAGCAGCAGGCGCCCGGCATCGGTGCGGAGCTCACTGCTCAGCAGCAGGCGGTCGATGTTCAGGGTCTTTTCGGCGTAGTCGAGCGCTTGCCGCAGGGCGTTGATGGATACGCCGTGGTCGGTGCGCAGCGCACGCAGCACATGCGCCTCGATGAGGTTCCAGAATGACAGGGTGGGCGGTTGACTGACTGCCGGATGGATCAGCGGGCGAAAATGCGCGACTCCTGCGCCCTTGGGATAGTGACGGCCAATCACCCACGAACGCAGCGTGGTGCTCGCCACCTTCAGGTAGCGCGCGGCATCCGCCAGGGTGTATGCCGGTTGGTTGCGCAGATCGGTGGTGTCGAATTTGTCCATGGCGGGGTGCCTAACTAGTTAGGTTGCCTAGTCTGTATTGTGAACCAGATTAGGTGTGATGGCATTTTGTATCGGGCAATCCAAATCTGGTCGCCCGCGCGCGCTGGTGCGGGATTTGCGCTTCTGGGCAACATGGGAAGGACGTCGCTCGCGCGAAACTGGTGGACGACGGCAACGCCACCGCTCACCGGAAAAGCAATTAAAGACTGAGCCGGGATAGATCAGCCGGCACTTTGCAGGGGCGCACGCAGTTCGCGTTTGCCGGCGCGCCTTTACTCAATTTTTGTAGCAGAGGCAGGGCGAAGCTGGTGGTTTTACCGGTGCTGGTCTGAGCGGCGGCGATGAGATCGCGTCCGGCGAGAACGGCGGGGATGACTTGACGTTGAACGGGTGTGGGGGTGTGGTGGTTCAGTTCGTCGAGGGCACGCTGCAGTGGCTCAATTAGACCGAGAGCGGCGAAATTCATATCACTTTTTCCGGTAGCAGGGAGGCATCAACCGCTATTGTGCGGCAGTGGGTGGCGGCCAGGGTGCGGATCTTTTTCGATAAGGCATCGCAGTTTATTGTGGAACTTACACTAAGTCGGTGAAAATGGTTTGGATCGAAGTCTCTGCCTTACTGGCCTCATGTGGTACGTCTGATATTTTGGCCACAATGGGGCGGTATCTGGTCGAATCGATCCGGCACTGGGCGAGGTCATCGACAGGCCCTAGGCCCGATAACGCTATCTGCATGGCTGAGTGACTGCCCAAAATGTGTCAGGCAAGGCGCGAGGAGAGAGGTTTTGTTGGATCAAAATGAACGGCGAAAAATACTGCATGGTGGTTGTTGGCGCGGCGTGGGCCGTCTTGCGTGCATTGTGTTGAGCTGCGTGTTGGCTGGTTGCCAGGGGCTGTTGCCGCGCGCCTCCAGCGAGGTACAGGATGCATGGACGAGTTTCGAGGATGCGAGGGGAGCGATTGAACGCATCGTGCCTTACCAGACACGGCGTGTCCAGCTCGCGGCGCAGGGTCTCGAGCCCGGAAAGAACCCGGGGATCACGCTGCTGAACTTCGCTGACTTGTCGCAACGTTTTGCCATTGGAACGCCGGCAACGGCGGAAGGGTTTGATCAAGGGCTGCGGGAATGCTTCGCCGCCGGCAAACGCTGCACGGCCTATTCGATCACGGTGCGCAATGTGAAACGCAAGCGTGTCGGAAACTTCTGGCTTGATACCTTCAATTTTGTTCGCA
>JBPPNE010000341.1:0-7044 GCA_051306415.1 Porticoccaceae bacterium | reverse complement strand
TTGGTGTACCCGGGCATGGGTGCGGTGGTGGTGGATTCGGATTTGCGCGCACGGTTGGAAGCGCAGGCACAGTTGCGGCTGCAAGCGCTGGTTGATCATCTGGGTATCACGACGAGTGCGATCCGCGTCGTCGTCGGTCAGGTCGAGGATGAAATCGCCACCGAGGCGGGCGAAACCGCGCTGCTGGTGATCGGCAGTGCGGCTAACCGGGGTGTCAAAGGATTTCTGTTGGGCAATACGGCGGAGCGGATATTGCACCGCATTCACACCGAGATGCTGGTGGTCAATTAGTCAGCTTCTGATCAGGGCCTTCGATTTTTCGTCAGGCTCAGGACAGGCTCCTAGGGCGTCAGCGGGTTTGGAATGGCAAACGTTCGATACCGCGCCAGAGCGTGTCGAGACGTTGCTGACGGCCGCAGTTCCACTGGTAGAATTTGTAGCGGGCGGGATTGTTCTGGTGGTAGTTCTGGTGGTAATCCTCGGCCGGATAGAACGCTGTCGCTTCGGCAATCACCGTTGCAATGGCTGCGGGTAGCAACTGGCTTTTCGCAAGCTCGACTTTGCTCTGCTCCGCAAGTTGCCGCTGTTCGGCGCCGATGTAAAAAATGGCGCTGCGATACTGATCGCCACGGTCGCAGAATTGCCCGCCACCATCTACCGGGTCGATGTTGTGCCAGAAGGTCGAAAGTAATTCCTGATAGCCCACTTGGGCGGAGTCGTAGATGACTTCGACTGCTTCTGCGTGGCCGGTGCCACCGGCCGAAACCTGCTGATAACTGGGGCTCGCCAGCCGGCCTCCGATGTAACCGGAAGTGGTTTTCACTACGCCGTTGACCTGGTCGAACGCTGCTTCTACGCACCAGAAACAGCCGCCCGCGAATATAGCCCGTCCCTGCGGTTCAGTGGCTGCTGTGGGCGGCGTGAACGCGATTGCTGCCGATAGCAGCAGCGCTGTCAGGCCACGAACCGCCATTCCTGCGAACGTCGCCGGCTTCGATGGTGGTGGGTGTGCGGGTCGCGTCGACATTGCCATGGACTCCAAATTTTGAGGGTGTGGACGAATGTGGCTGATTCGACCAATAGATGGCGCGATAGTTGCGTGTTTTCACGGATGTCACTGCGGTGTGATCGGTGGACGAGCTGAAGGCGCGGCATGGTGCGATCAAGAATGATCAACCTTTGCCGATGAGGTTTGCGAGCTGGCCGAGAGATTTTTACAGCGGTTACACAAATTTATCCAAGAAGTTTTTTAACTAATTGATTTTAATTCATTTATTTTTCTTGACCGCAGGGGTTTTTGGCCGTAACTTGCCGCCCAAATAGGATCGCACATGTGGGTTGCTTGCGGGGTCGGTGCCCTGTCAATTTTGGACGCTGACATAGTGGTTTGATCGGTTTCCTGGCGCGGGATGCGCCGGTGAACAGTCGGGGCAGGTTGCTCCGATTGGCTCGGAGGCGGTTGTGCCGGGTGTGGCAATAGCCTCAACCCCCACCAGTAGGCTTGGTCGGGAATTTGCTAACAGTATCGGGATTCGGAGATTTCGGTATGGATGATGAAGAGCTTGATATGACTTCTGATATCGACGAGGAAATTCTGACTGTCGAGCCGGAGCGGGTGCGGACGACGGTTATCAGCATGGAGACTCGGCGCAAACTTGAAGACCGTCTTGAGAAACGCCGTCTCGAGAAACTGATCCGGGATTACGATTTCGATCTCAATTAGCGGGTAGGCTCGACGGTTTACACCGTTGGGCCAAGCTTCGCTCCGCCTGTATCCGAGGCGGATTTCCGGCATAATGCCGCCCTGTTTTAGCGGAAGTTGCCGGTCGCCCTTGGAATCACTCGTTGAATTTCGCAATCTGTCGTGCGAGCGCGACGGTCAGCTGGTTTTTGCTGGGTTATCCGGGCGCTTGGCGAGCGGCGACATACTCCAGGTCAGTGGTGTCAATGGCAGCGGCAAGACAACGTTGCTCGGCGTCCTCAACACCGCATTGACGGCGACGGCCGGCGAGGTGCTGTGGCGCGGTCAACCGATCAGTCGCGAACCCAGCCGTTACCGGCAAAATATCCTGTTTATTGGCCATCAGGCCGGACTCAAATTGTCGCTAACGCCCAGGGAAAATCTTGCCTGGCTCGGTTGTCTCTATGGTGTGCGGGGTGATTGTGGGGTGGACGATGCGCTGGCGCTGGCCGGTTTGGCCGGCTTTGGCGACACCCCCTGCCAAAGTCTTTCCGCTGGGCAACTGCGCCGCGTCGCCTTGGCGCGCCTGCGACTTTCTGTCGCACCGGTCTGGTTGCTCGATGAGCCCTTGACGGCCATTGACGCGGTTGGTGTCATCGCGCTGGAGGCACTGTTCAGCGAGCACGCTGCCAGCGGCGGTGCGGTGTTGTTGACCACCCATCAGGATATCCGTCTGGCGGGGGTGAAGCGGCTGGAGCTTGGCGGTGCTCGATCCCATGTGCACTGAGTCGCCCGGACCGATGCGCGGCTTTGCGGGGTTGGTGCGCCGCGACCTGCTGCTCGCGTATCGCCGTCGCGGCGATACCGCCAATCCACCACTGTTTTTTCTGATGGTCACCACCCTGGTGCCGCTGGGGGTGAGTCCAGAGGCGAGTCGGCTCGCGGCGCTGGCACCGGGAATGATCTGGATTACCGCGCTGCTGGCGACGCTGCTGGCGCTAGATAATCTTTTTCAGAGTGATTTCCGCGACGGCACCCTCGAACAATTGGTGATCAGTCCGCAACCGCTCTGGTTGATCGTGTTCGCCAAGGTGCTGGCTCACTGGCTGGTAACCGGGGTGCCGTTGATATTGCTGGCGCCGTTGCTGGGCGTCATGCTGGCGCTGCCGACGGCGGGGTTTGTCGCGCTGCTTGCCGGCTTGGCGATGGGTACCGCAACTTTCAGCCTGGTGGGCGCGGTGGGTGCCGCGCTGACGGTAGCGGTACACCGTGGCGGCATGTTGCTGTCGCTGATTGTGCTGCCGCTGTACTTTCCGGTGCTGATATTTGGTACCAGCGCGGTGCAGCGATCCCTGGACGGCGCTGGCGCTGGCGGCGCTCTCGCGATGCTCGGCGCACTGCTGGCGTTTGCGCTGCTGGTGTCGCCGTTTGCGGCGGCTGGCGCGCTCAAAGTCGGCTTGAGCGGATAGCGGCAATTCAACGACAGGTAGACCTATGTGGCGATGGTTTCACCGATTGGGCTCCCCGCGCTGGTTCTATCAGACCAGTGGCCGTTGGCTGCCCTGGCTCGGATTCGCGACGTTCACTCTGATCGCGGTCGGTCTGGTCTGGGGGTTGGGCTTCGCACCTCCCGATGCTCGCCAGGGCAATAGTTTTCGGATTATCTACCTCCATGTTCCGGCGTCGTTTCTGGCGCTCGCCGGTTACTATGTGATGGCCGCCGCCGGTGCTGTTGGCCTGATCTGGCGTATCAAACTCGCCGATATGGTGATGGCGGCGTCGGCGCCGCTGGGCGCGGCGCTGACCTTTATTGCGCTGGTGACCGGGGCGATCTGGGGCAAGCCCACCTGGGGCACTTACTGGGTGTGGGATGCGCGCATTACCTCGATGCTGATTCTGTTTTTTCTCTACCTCGGCGTGCTGGCGCTGCGCCAGGCTTTCCGCAGTCGGGAGACCGCGGGTCGGGCCTGCGCGATTCTCGCGTTGGTGGGCACGGTGAACATTCCGATCATCTACAAGTCCGTGGATTGGTGGTACAGCCTGCACCAGCCGGCGACGATCAAGCTGACGCAGGCGCCGAGCATGCATCTGGACATGTTCAAACCGTTATTGGTCATGATTCTGGGGTTCTACTGTTTTTACGCACTGGTGCTGATTCTTGAGACCCGCGCCGAAATTCTCGATCGCGAGCGGCATGCGGGTTGGGCGCGCGATCTTGTCAAACCGCAGTGAGGATCTATGTTTCAGTTCGATAGTTTTGCTGAATGGCTGAGCATGAAGGGGCACGGTGGCTTTGTCTGGAGCGCCTATGCCATCAGTATCGCCGTGATGATCTGGCTGGTGCTGAGGCCGGTCGGCCGCCACCGGCGACTGCTGAAGGCCATTGGTCAGCAGTCAGTGCGCGGAACTGGTAAATCATGAAGCCCCACCGCAGGCAGCGCCTGGTGCTGGTGATTTTCATTCTGGTGGTTGCCTCCGCCGGGGCGGGACTGCTGACCTATGCGCTGCGCGAGAACATCAATCTGTTCTACACGCCGTCCCAAGTGGTTGCCGGGGAGGCGCCCCACGGCGTTCACCTCAGGGTCGGCGGCATGGTGGTCAAGGGCAGTCTGGTGCGCAGCAGGGATTCCCTGGCCTCCCGCTTCGAGCTTACCGATGGTGCCGGCGTGGTCACCGTGACCCATGACGGCATCCTGCCCGATATGTTTGCCGAAGGTGAGGCGGCAGTGGCGGCCGGGGCGGTCGACAGCACCGGGGTACTGGTTGCCGATGAGGTGCTCGCCAAACACGATGAGGATTACACGCCGCCCGAAGTGGCGGGGGCGATGCAGGCCGCGCAAGCCAAAAAGGACCGGGACATCAAACTCCAGAACATCAAGCTCCAGAGCAAGCGAGCTCCGGATGACAGGGCAGACGGTGATCAGGCTCCCGGCCAACGGCGGGTGGAATGATCGCCGAGAGTGGGCACTTCGCGCTGATCCTCGCCTTTTGCCTCGCGCTTGGGCAGGCGTCCTTGCCGCTCGCGGGTGCGCTGGTCCATCGGCGACTGTGGATGGCGACGGCGCGGCCGCTGGCGATTGGACAGTTTGTCTTTGTCGTGATCAGTTTCATCTGTCTGGCGCTCGCCTTTGCCGGTGATGATTTTTCCCTGCGTTATGTCGCCGCCAATTCCAACAGCCTGTTGCCCTGGTACTACAAGATCAGCGCGGTGTGGGGTGCTCATGAAGGATCCCTGCTGCTGTGGGTGCTGATTCTCGCCGGCTGGAGTCTCGCGGTCGCGCTGTTCAGTCGCACGCTGCCATTGACTCTGGTCGCGCGGGTGCTGGCGGTAATGGGCATGATCGCGGTCGGCTTCTACCTGTTTCTGCTGTTTACCTCGAATCCGTTCGAGCGATCCCTGCCGTTCTTCCCCGCCGAGGGCAGTGACCTCAATCCGCTGTTGCAGGACATCGGTCTGATCATCCACCCGCCCATGCTGTACATGGGCTATGTCGGTTTTTCCGTGGCCTTTGCGTTCGCCATCGCGGCGCTGATCGGCGGGCGCATGGACAGTGCCTGGGCGCGATGGGCGCGGCCCTGGACCAATGCCGCCTGGGCATTTCTGACTCTGGGCATCGTCCTCGGCAGTTGGTGGGCCTACTACGAGCTGGGCTGGGGTGGTTGGTGGTTCTGGGATCCGGTCGAGAACGCGTCTTTCATGCCCTGGCTGGTGGGCACGGCGCTGGTGCATAGCCTCGCCGCCACCGAGAAACGCGGCGTGTTTCGCAGTTGGACGCTGCTGCTGGCGATCCTGGCATTCTCGCTGAGCCTGCTGGGCACTTTTCTGGTGCGTTCCGGTGTGCTGACTTCGGTTCACGCTTTCGCCGCCGATCCTACCCGCGGTCTATTCATCTTGATCTTTCTTGCCGTGGTCATTGGCGGTTCGCTGCTGCTGTACGGCGTGCGCAGTTCAACCCTGAGAGCGGAGACCAGCTTCGACTGGCTGTCGCGGGAAGCATTTTTGCTGTTCAACAATGTACTCCTCGTCGTCACCATGGGGGTCATCCTGGTCGGCACCCTGTACCCGCTGATTGCCGATGTCTTCGGCTGGGGCAAAATTTCTGTCGGGCCACCCTATTTCACTCTGTTTTTTGTACCGCTGATGGGCCTGTTGGCGTTGCTGATGGCGCTGGGTTCGCTGATGCGCTGGAAGCGCACGCGCTGGTCGCAGTTGCGGCCCTCGATCCTGCTGCCGGCGATCGCGAGCCTCGGTCTCGGCCTGGCGTTGCCACCGTTGCTGGGCTGGCCGCTGCGTGTGGGCGCGGTGATCGCGCTGACGCTGGGCATCTGGGTCTTCAGCGTCAGTGGCTGGGATCTGTGGCGCAAGTCCAGTCACCTGGATGGCCGCTGGGCCGGATTGCGGCGACTGCGGGGAAGTTACTACGGCATGCTCATCGCCCACCTGGGGATCGCGGTTGCGGTAATCGGCGTGGGTCTCACCAGCCAGTACAGCGAGCAGCGGGACATTCGCCTGGCGCCGGGCGAGCGGGTTCTGGTGAGCGGCTACGAATTTGTCTTCCGCGGTATCGAAAAGGTGGACGGACCCAACTACCGCGCCCAGCGGGGGATGATCGAGGTGTTTCGCGATGGACAACTGGTGACGGCGTTGCGCCCGGAGAAACGGCGTTATTTTGCCAGCGGCCAGGTGATGACCGAGGCCGGTATCGATGGTGGCCTGTTCAGGGATATCTACGTCGCACTGGGTGAACCACTGGATGGCGGTGCCTGGGGAGTGCGCGCCTACGTCAAGCCGTTCGTGCGCTGGATCTGGCTCGGTGGCGTGCTGATCGCCATCGGTGGGGTGCTGGCGATGCTGGATAAACGCTACCGCCGTGACCGTGTCGCGGTGCCGACAACCCCGCCACTGTCTGGAGCTAGCGGCTGATGGCCAACCTGAAACTGTTTGTGCCGCTGTTGGTGTTTCTGATTCTCGCCACGGTGCTCTTTTACGGCCTTGGCCGCGACCCGACCGCGATGCCATCGGCGCTGATCGATCGCCCGATGCCTGCGTTCAAGCTGCCGAGCCTGGGCGAGCCCACGACGCAGCTCGACCAGAGTCTGTTCAAGGGCAGTGTCTCTCTCCTCAACGTGTGGGCGACCTGGTGCCCCTCCTGTCGCGCCGAGCATGCATTTTTAACCAAAATTGCGGGTCAGGGTGTGCCCATTATCGGCGTCAACTACAAGGATGACAGCGATGCGGCGCGGCGCTGGCTCGCCGATTACGGCAATCCCTACACCGCCAATATCGTCGATGCGGATGGCACCTTCGGACTTGATCTCGGCGTGTTCGGCGCGCCGGAAACCTACGTCATCGACAAAGATGG
>JBPPNE010000340.1:0-3318 GCA_051306415.1 Porticoccaceae bacterium | reverse complement strand
GCGGTCTGGGTGAGGTAGCTATCGTACATGCCGGGGTCATTCACCCGCATCCGGTAGCCACCGGAAATTGCCGCCACCTGCTCCAGTCGAGTGATGGTGTTGGTCTGCACATTGTGGGCGTGGGCCCGCGTCCACGACCAGTAGGGATGCTTGCCATCCATGACGCTTTTGTCGCCATTCTGGTACAGCGAGAACGCGCCGTCGAAGGAACGGAAGATTTCGCCATGGCGATCAAAGGACGTCATGCTCACCGGCAGCATGGTTCTGGCGTCAAACCAGACCCGCTTCTTGCTCACCGGCGCCCGCGGAAAGCCCGTCGGCTCGGCCTCGACCACAATGGCTTCGGGAACCAACTCGACGGCCGTGTCCCAAAAGGTCTGGCCGCCGGGACCACCGTGGCTGCTGTGCTCCCAGTTGGGGTGAGTGCCAGTCCAACTCCCCGCCACCGCCGCCAGTGCCGGCCCCCGATGGACGATGCGGTAATTGCCCCAAGTCAGGAACGGATCACCGGCGGTCCAGGCGTCGGACAGGTACAGCGTCGAACCGGGGATCAGCGGCTCGAAGCGCTGATTGGTCGGAAACCGACGCACGCGCTTGAACGCCGGCAGGTAGCCGAACAGATCGGGGAATTTGCGCTGATCGTAATGCCAGATATTGAGGAACGCCGTGCCCTTGACGTCATTGGGCGTGACGAAGAAGATCGATTGGTAGCGCAACTTGTCTTCATGGCCGGGCCAGTAGGGCTTGGGCTCCATGACGACACGGGCAACGGGCGACATCTCCACCCAGCAGCATTCATAGTTGTAGGCAATTTTGCCGTGCTCGTTGAGATCGTACTCCTTGATCGCGTAACAGGACGCATCGTGGCGGCCCCAGCTGAGAGTGATACCGGCAAACACCTCCAGCGCGGATTTGGGGTCGGGAAACGGATTGCCGCCGATCCAGGGCTGGCCTTCCTGGGTCACCACATTGCCATCCGCGTTGAAGGTCGCACGGCCGCGGTTGCTCAGGGTCGCCTCGATGTACTCCCAGGGGCTCAACTGCATGATGTCGGTGGTCGTCGGCATCAGTTTCAGTTGCCGGCCCATCTGGGCGACTTGCAGGTATTGAATCGGATCGAGCAGATCCTTGACGCGCTCGACATTGGCCGCGGTGATCACGTCGCCGGCCTTCAGCGCACCCTGGGTGTAGGCTTCGATCGATAGCAGTTCTTCCGGGTATGCCTTTGTGATCTCACCGCTGTCGGCAAGCGCCGACCACAGCGGCATCAGCACGCCGGTGGCGACAACTCCTCTCGCCATTTGGTCGAGAAAATGGCGCCGGCTGTAATCGACATCGTATTTGCGGATTCTCATTGTTGAACCCCCGCGGTTGCCGCCGGGCAGTGGTACTGCTCGGCCGTGGCAGCCAGTTGCTGTTGCTGTTCCCGTGCCAGCAGATGCCGGTAGCGGGTCACTCTGCTCGCCAGATCACACAACTCTTCGCCCCTGCTGTTCAGCCCGGACAGCAGCGCGAGGCGTTTCATCATCGCGTTGCGCCAGCGCGGCGAGCCATCGGGTTCGCCGCCGGTAATCTTGGCCCATCCGCGCTCGGCGTCGAGGTCCCGGCCGAGCTTCTCGGCGGTCTCGGCATAGGCGATCCAGGCGTCGCCGGAATTCGCAAACTCCTCGGCCATTCGCCGTGCGCGGGCAAAGGCTTCCTCGGGCTTGCCCGCAGCAGTCAGCGCGCGAACCTGCAGCAGCCGCAACTGGCGCTGATCCTGGGGCTGGCCGGCGAGCGCCGGATAAAAGCGCTCGCTGAGTTCAGCCACTCGCGCAAACTCACCGGCGCGCTCCTTTTCCAGCAGAAACTGGTAGACCTCCTTCTGGCTCGCGACGGCCATTTTTTCCTGCGCCACGCGGTCAATAAAGGCATCGAGAAGCTCCGGCTTGCCCAATCCATCAAGCGCCCGGAGCCGCGACCAGAACAACACCCGCCTGATGTTGTCGTCCAGCTTGTTATTGGCGGACAGGGCTTCAATCTGGGTCAGCACCTTGGCCAACTCATTGCCCTGAACGGTTCGCATCTGCAATGAAATGGCCTGAAACCAGGGTTCCTTGCGCTTTTTCCTCGGCAGCTGATCGAGTGTTGCCAGCACGCTGGCCGCAAGGCGGCGCTGGCCGTCCCGATCACCACCCGCCGTGACCTTGTTGAACGCGGTGATGTCGCGTTGCAGCGCAGCCTGGGCAATGCTGTCCTTGACCCTGGGGTCCTGGCGCGCGGCCTCCAGGTGGGCGCTGGCGTTGCTGTCGCTGCTGCTCACTTGAGCGAGTGCGAGATGCGCACTGCTGGCATCGGGATCAGCGGGGGTCGCCGCCAAAAAGGCTTCCGCGGTGGCGACCAGGTTCTTGCGATTGGCGGGTGTGGAGTGCTGCTCATAGAGGGTTTTCGCGATCAGGAATTCCAGCTTGGGTAGCGCACTGACCACGCCACCGGGCAGATTGGGCAGGCGCTTCAACTGCTCCATTTCCGCCGGCGTGTCCCGCGGCAGGTCGGTTTTGAGCAGAGCGACGACGTAGTGATAGCGGAACACGCTGGTACTGATCGGCAGTTGCAGCCCACGTTTGTCTCTGAACTCGCGGAATTTCAGCACGGCGGTTTCGTATTGCTGATAGGCATAGGCGTATTCAGCGTCGACCAGCAGCGTCAGCACACCGATATCCCGCCCGGCGACTTCATCCCGGTAGGAGAGGATGCGATTCATCAGCGCGTCGTCGAGGTGACCGGCGGCGATCACCCGTTTGAGATTCTCGCCCGCTTTCAGGGCGCCGATATTTTCCTTGCGGCGCCGTTCGAGCAGTGCAAAAGCCTCCTCCACGAGCATTCGCACCTGATCGGCCGTCACCGGGCCGCCGGGTATCGCGCTCGCGTTGAGCTGACCCTTGCGAATCGCCAGCACCGTCAACTCGCGCTCGGCGATCTCGCGCACCGGATTGTCGGCATCCCCGGCGAGCGCCTGGCTCAAGCGCCGAAAGCGCTGCTCGGCCTGGTCGATGTCACCTCGGGTCAGGGCCACATAGCCCAGGCCAAGCCAACTGCCGTAAACGATTCCCGGATACAGGATCCTGACCGAGGCCGCCCGGAAACCCTGCTCCGCGGGGTTCAACCATTTCACCTGCTCGCGGTCGTTGGGGTAGGTCTGCGCTAGCCCCAGCAATGCCCACGCGCGCCAGTAATCGAAGCCCGACAATGCGTAATTGATGTTGTGCCAAACGTCCGAGCGATAGAGTCTTTCGAGGGCGCTTTCGTCCTCGCCGGTCGCCTGCTCCAGCGCGCGAA
>JBPPNE010000339.1:0-4453 GCA_051306415.1 Porticoccaceae bacterium | reverse complement strand
CGGGGCGCGGTCGCGGGGTATCGCCAGGTGCAATTGCAGCCAGCTCATGACTCCGGGTTCCGCGCTGGGCGACAGTTCACGCAGAGGCCAAGTTTTCAGAGGCCAAGTTTTTTCTCAAGGTAGTGGATATTGACGCCGCCGCGCAGGAAGCCGGCATCGGTCACCAGGTCGCGCTGCAGTTCGGTGTTGGTGTTGATGCCCTGGATGATCAGCTCATCGAGGGCATTGCGCATCTTCGCCAGCGCGGTGTTGCGATCCTTGCCGTAGGTGATGATCTTGGCAATCAGGGAGTCGTAGTTCGGCGGCACCGTATAACCGCTGTAGAGATGGGAGTCGACGCGAACACCGTTGCCACCGGGCGGATGGTAGGCGGTGATTTTGCCCGGGCTCGGCATGAAGGTTCTGCTGTCCTCCGCGTTGATCCGGCACTCGATGGCGTGGCCGCGGAAGCGGATGTCGCCCTGGCGGACGCTCAATTTTTCGCCGCCGGCGATCAGCAGCTGCTCCCTGACGATATCGATGCCGGTGATCATTTCAGTGACCGGATGCTCGACCTGGACTCGGGTGTTCATCTCGATGAAGTAGTAGTGGCCATCTTCATAAAGGAACTCGAAGGTGCCGGCGCCGCGGTAGCCGATGTCGAGACAGGCCTTCACGCAGGCATCAAACACGGCTGTGCGGAGGTGATCGGGTATGCCGGGAGCGGGTGCTTCTTCCAGCACTTTCTGGTGGCGGCGCTGGAGCGAGCAGTCGCGGTCGCCGAGGTGAATGGCGCCGCCCTGGCCGTCGCAGAGTACCTGCACCTCGACGTGGCGGGGGTTTTCCAGGTACTTCTCCATGTACAGGGTGCCGTCGCCAAAGGCCGCCTTGGCCTCGGCTCGCGTCACGGTAACCGCATTCAACAAATGCGCTTCGGTGTGCACGGCGCGCATGCCGCGGCCGCCGCCGCCGGCCGCGGCCTTGATGATGACCGGATAACCGATGTCGCTGGCGATGGCGAGGGTGCGGTCGTCGTCATCGCCGAGCGGGCCATTGGAGCCGGGCACCGTCGGCACGCCGGCGGCGCGCATGGCGGCGATGGCGGAGACCTTGTCGCCCATCAGGCGGATCACCGCAGGTGTCGGTCCGATGAAAATGAAGCCGCTGCGCTCGACCTGTTCGGCGAAATCGGCGTTTTCGGCGAGAAAGCCGTAACCGGGATGCACGGCGACCGCGTCGGTCACCTCCATCGCGCTGATGATGGCGGGAATGTTCAGATAGCTCTGCGCGGACGGATTGGGGCCGATGCAGACGGATTCGTCGGCGAGGCGGACGTGCTTCAGATCGGCGTCCACCTTGGAGTGGACGGCGACGGTTTTGATGCCGAGCTCCTTGCAGGCGCGCAGCACGCGCAGCGCAATTTCACCGCGGTTGGCGATCAGGACTTTGTCGAGCATGCAGGCGTTCTCTCGCGGCGCGTTACAGAATGGTGAGCATGGGCTGATCGAATTCGACCGGGGCGCCATCTTCGGCGAGGACGGCGCCAATAGTGCCCGCCTTGTCCGCCTCGATCTGATTCATCATCTTCATGGCTTCGACGATGCACAGCACGTCGCCTACCTTGACCTGCTGGCCGATGGTGACAAAGGGCTCGGAGCCCGGTGCTGGCGAGCGGTAGAAGGTGCCCACCATTGGCGATTTCACCACATGGCCGAGCAGCGCCGGTGGCGCGTTGTCAGCGGCCGCGGTTACCGGAACCGCCGCTGGCATCATGGTCGCTGGCGCGGTCATCGCGGCGGGCGTGTAGTAATGGGCGCTGGCGGTCGGGCTATGGCGGCGAATGCGCACCATTTCCTCGCCCTCCTTGATTTCCAGCTCGTCGATGTTGGACTCTTCGAGCAACTCGATCAGCTTCTTGATTTTGCGTATATCCATGTTGGGTTCTCCGGAAACGGACGATAGTGAAGCAGGTCGCGGTGATTGGATTGCGGAGCTAGGGCTTCGCGGCCAGTTCGGCGAATGCCGCGCGCAGCGCCAGCCCGTAGCCCAGCGGGCCAAAGCCGCCGATGACCCCGCGCGCGATGTCGGAAAAATACGAGTGGTGACGAAAAGGCTCGCGCCGATGGACGTTTGACAGATGCACCTCGATGAACGGGATGGCGACCGCGAGCAGGGCATCGCGCAGCGCAATGCTGGTGTGGGTGAACGCGGCGGGATTGAAGAGGATGTAATCGACGCCTTCTCGTCCCGCAGCGTGGATTTTTTCGATCAATTCGTGCTCGGCGTTGCTTTGCAAGCTGACCAACTGGTGCCCATTGCCCAAGCATTGCTCGGTCAACTCCAGGATGATGCTCTTCAGAGTTTCAGACCCATAGACACCCGGTTCGCGAGTGCCGAGTAAATTCAGGTTGGGTCCGTTCAGAAGCAGGATAATCGCCATGTTTCTGTACTCACTACTGGGCTCTCGGGGCGGGGCGGGGTGCAGTCTGCATGAAAATCGACTATCTGTCCAATTTTCTGTGGATTTGCCGACGTTTGCCGCCCATTCGCGACAATTGACGGTTGTTCGCTGCTATCGACGAGCGGGGAGATGGTCTTGGACACTCGGTACGACGGTGCTGCCAGCGCCCCTGATTGCCGGGCACGCTTGCTGCTGGTACGGTACGGAGCGCGAAGAAGTGGGTGCTTATTAGGGCGGACAAGCTCTACGGGGGCTCGGGCCCGGCGGGCTCGGAACGGATTGCCGCGAGTACCGTCGCCGGGGTGAGCAGTTGCGGCAGGATACGGGCGCTACCTTCGCCGCGGGCGAAGAACAGATAGAGAGGCACGCCGCTGCGACCGTATTCGGTGAGCAATGCAGTGATTTCAGGGTTGTTGTTGGTCCAGTCGCCCTTGAGGTAATGGATGCCCTCCGCTCTGAGTGCCTGTCTGAAATCCTCTGAACTCAGGGCTAGCTGTTCGTTGGCCAGGCAGGTGATACACCAATCCGCGGTCAGATTGACCAGCACCGGCTGGCCCTCGCCGCGCAGCTCCTTGAGGCGGGCGGCGCTGTAGGGTTCCCAAAACGGTGGTTGGTGATCGTCGAGGGGTGCGAATGGCAGTGCCAGCGCAATCAGCGCGACGGCGAGCGCCAAGGCCTTGCCCGGCAGGCGACGGGTGTTGCCCTGAATCCAGATCGCGAGAGCGATGAGCAGGAGCCCGACGCCGACGCCCAGCACGCGGTCGATGCTGGTTTGACGACCGAGCAGCCACAGCAGCCAGATCACCGTCAGATAGAGTGGGAAAGCGAGAAATTCGCGAAACATCCCCATCCAAGGGCCGGGGGTGGGCAGGATTTTCGCGAGGCCTGGAACCCAGGTCAGCAATAGAAATGGCAGCGCCATGCCGACGCCCAGGGCGATAAAAATCAGCATCCCAATCATTGGTGGCTGGGTCAGCGCCGCGCCCAGGGCCGTGCCCATGAAGGGCGCGGTGCAGGGACTCGCTGCCACCGTGGCGAGAATTCCGGTCATGAACGACGACCGCAGACTGCTGCCCTCGGTGGTCGCCTGGCCCAGATTCATCAGGCGGGCGCCAAACGGAAACCGCCCCGAAAATCCCAATGCCACTAGAAAGAACAGAAAGGCCAAGAAACTGACGAACAGCGGGTGCTGGAGTTGAAAGCCCCAGCCCACCGCTGCGCCGGCGTGACGCAGGATCATCAAGATGCCGGCAACCAGGACGAAGCTCAGCACGACCCCGAGAGCGTAGGCGATGCTGTGGCGATGCTTGCCATGGGGGCTGAGTTGCGCGGTGGCGACGCGGAGGACCTTGAGGGAGAGAATGGGGAACACACAGGGCATCAGGTTGAGGATGATGCCACCGAGAAGGGCGAATACCAGCAGTGTGGTGAGGGGCAAGGAGTGGTTTTCCGATCGTGTTGCGGGTGGGGGCGCTGCGGTCGCCCTGGCGAGCCCACTGCGGAAATCGACGTCGATCACCTGAATGCGCGGCGGATAGCAGAGGCCGGCATCAGCGCAACCCTGGGAGGACAGGGTGACGGTTATTTTGTCCGGAGATTGCACGACAGGGACGATGACGCGGGTGGTGTCGTAATAGACCTCAAGTTCTTTTTGGTAGTAGTCGTCATATTTGAGTGTGCCACTCTCAAATACCGGGGTCACCGGCAGGGCCTTGCCATCAGGCAGCGTTGCCGCGACTTTGAAGCGGTCCCGATAGAGGTAGTAACCCGGCGCAATGGTCCAGTCGAGGACGAGACTGTTGCCGTCGACGCGCGGATGGACGCTGTAGGCTGCTTCAACCGGCAGAAAGCGAGGTGTGTCTGACTGGAGCCTGTTGGTATCGGCGCCCAGCCCGGTAGCAGCAAGGGCCGGGATGCCGTAACCGGCGAGCAGGCAGAGCCAGAGGATCCATCGGTGCCGGGCGGTCAAGGCTTGCTCCTCCTAGAGAGGGATTGGTTCGAGGCTGAAACCAG
>JBPPNE010000338.1:0-5369 GCA_051306415.1 Porticoccaceae bacterium | reverse complement strand
ACTACGGTGTCGTCGCCACCGGCCAGATCCACCAGTGGCTGAAACGCCTGATCCTTGCCCGGCTGCCAGGGAATCAGCTCCTCCACCAGGTGCTGACGGTGAAATACTGTCCGGCTCTGCCACAGCGTGATGCCGATCGCGATACCCACGCTGGTCGAAAAGATGCGGAAGAAATTGAAGAAACTCGCGGCCGAAGCGGTCTTGTCCGGCGGCACGCTGGATAGCGTCAGCGCCATGATCGGCGGCCACAACAGGGTAAAGCCGACACCGATCACTATCCGCGCCCGCAGCATGTCGGCAAATGCGGTGTCCGTGGTACAGCCGGCCTGCAGATAAATGCCATAGAGGCCACACAGCGCCCCACTCGCCATCAGGTAGCGCAGGTTCAATCTGGGCATGTTCTTGCCGACGATCATCATGCCGAACACCGGCAGTACGCTGGTGCCCGCCATCACCAGTCCGGACCAGGTCGCGGTGTAGCCAAGGACGGATTGCATCCAGATCGGGTAGGGAATCATCGAGCCGAAATAGGTGATGTGAAACAACGACGCCATCACCGATGCCATCACGAACACCGGATAGCGAAACAGCGAATAGTCGATGATGGTGTGGGGCTCGCGCCGCTCCCACAGGTAGAACGCGATGGCGGCGATGATCGCCACATTCAGCATCAGGCGAATCCTGGGCGACGCTAGCCAGTCGAATTCATGGCCTTTGTCCAACACCAGTTGCAGCATGATCACGACGACCGCGAGCAGCAGCATGCCCATGCCGTCCACCGGAATGCGCGGTGCCGCCTTGTCGGTGTGGGCGAGGCTGGTCCAGATAATGGTGCCGGCCACAATACCGAGTGGAATGTTGATATAAAAAATCCACGGCCAGCCGAAATTATCGGTGATATAGCCGCCAATCAGCGGCCCCAGCACCGGCGCCGTGGTCGAGGTCACGCTCCACAAGCCAATGGCGAACCCGTGCCGCTCGGGTGGGTAGACTCTGAGCACGAGGGTCTGCGACAACGGCACGATGAGGCCGCTCGACAAGCCTTGCAGCGCGCGAAACAGAATCAGGGTTTCAAAGTTGGGCGCGATGCCGCACAGCATCGAGGTGATCGAGAACATGATCACCGAGGCGACGAAGGTGCGGATCTCGCCGTAGCGCCGACTGATCCAGGGACTCAACGGCAGGATCACCGCGAGGCAAACCGAATAGGACGTCAGCACCCAGGCGCCCTGCGAGGGCGTCGCCCCCAGGCTGCCGGAAATGGCGGGCAGCGACACCACGGCAATGGTGGTATCGAGCACGTTCATGAAATTTGCCGCCGTAATCGCGATCGCGGTCAGCAGCAGCGGCAAGCGCGGCCCGTCAGCCATGGTGGAAGAATGCCCTGCAACGGTGGGAGTCGCCCGCTGGCGACGGTCAGATGGCGAACCCGAGGTTCGCAACCGCTCTTATTTTCACATCTTCACATCTTTACATCGTCGAAATACAGCGGCATGGAAACACAGCGGCCAGGGGGCTTCAAGTGACCGGCGGCGGGGAATGGGCAACGAGGCGCGCCGCGCTCGCCAAGGTCGAATCGGTGGCGCCAACGAGGCGAGTTACCGTGACACCGTGGCGATCATGTACCCCAGCCGCCCGTGCGGAGGGTCACTGCCGCGCGCCACGCTCGCGCAGCTTGCGGATTTGGCGATCGCGCGCGTTGCGCTCGTCCGGTGTCAGCGCCACAAGTTTGTGCTTGAGGCCAACCGACTTGCACAGCGCGACATTGTCCTCGGGCGACAACTCGAGCCACTCGCCGCGGCGGACATAGGAGGGAATAGCGACGATGCCGTAGCGGATTCGCTTCAGGCGGCTGACCTCGACGCCCTGGGTTTCCCACAGTCGCCGCACTTCGCGGTTGCGCCCCTCGCAAAGCGTGACGGAGAACCATTGGTTGCTGCGGTTGCCGGCGCCAACCCGGATTTCCTTGAAGCGGCCAATGCCATCTTCGAGACTGACACCTTCGCGCAAGCGGGCGAGCATCGGCTCATCCACCACGCCGTGAACGCGCACCAGGTACTCGCGCTCGACTTCGCTGGAGGGGTGCATCAGCTGGTTGGCCAGCTCGCCGTCGTTGGTGAACAGCAGCAGACCACTGCTGTTGATATCGAGGCGGCCCACCAGAATCCAGCGGCCGTGCTTCAGGGTCGGCAGGCGGGCAAACACGGTGTCGCGGCCTTCCGGATCGTTACTGGTGCAGATTTCGCCTTCCGGCTTGTTGTAGAGCAGTACGCGCGTGCGGTCACCGGCAGCACCCAGATTAACGGGCCGACCATCGACCAGGATACGATCGGTCACTGATGCCCGATCACCCAGGATTGCAACTTTACCGTTCACCGAAATCCGCCGTGCGGCAATCCAGCGCTCTATTTCCCGGCGCGAGCCAAGCCCCGCCGCAGCGAGCATTTTTTGAATTTTTTCACCCGCGGGAGCGGCGGTGGATGGCGTGCTCATCGATCAATATCCCTGCGCAACATACTGATAGGCAACCTACTCAGACGCCAGCGCTCAGCGGCGTCCACCGGGGAACAGGGCGATATTGGTGCCACTGGCGGCTTCCCCCTCTGCTGTGGTGTCGGTCTGCTCTGTGAGGTCCATCCGCGGTGCATCGCCACCGGAACGTTCCACCTCACCGTCGCCAAACTCAAGTTCGCTGTTGATGGACACCAGATCGCGGATGTCTCCCAGCGACGGCAGTTGCTCCAGCGCTTGCAGATTGAAGTAGTCGAGAAACTGTTTGGTGGTGGCATAGAGCGCCGGTCGCCCCGGCACATCGCGATGCCCGACGGTGCGAATCCAATCCCGCTCAAACAGTGTGCGTACCGTGTCGGAACTCACCGCAACGCCGCGAATCTGCTCGATATCGCCCCGCGTTACCGGTTGTCGATAGGCGATAACGGCGAGAGTTTCCAGCAGTGCCCGGGTATATTTGCGCGGCTTTTCATCCCACAGCCGATTGATCCAGGGCGCTATCTCCTGGCGCACCTGAAAGCGGTAGCCGCTGGCGACATGGACCAGTTCGTAGCCGTGCTCGCGGCAATCCGCCGCGATATCGTCGAGGGCAGCGCGCAACTCATCCCGCGACGGCCGCTCGTCATCGGCAAACAGCGTTTCGAGTTGTGGAATATCCAGCGGACGCGCTGCCGCCAGCAGTGCGCCCTCGATAATTTTCTTGAGTTGCACACTATCCATTCAGCGGATTCTCGCGGTCAGGTGGATGGGACCAAAGGGCTCGCCCTGAACCATTTCCACCAGGCTTTCGCGGATCAATTCCATCACCGCGAGGAACGTCACCACCACGCCCATGCGTCCTTCGGATAATAGAAACAAGCTCACAAAGGGCACGAATTGACTAGCCCGCAAGCGGTCGAGAATGTTGCTCATGCGCGCCCGCGTCGACAGGGTTTCGAGCTCAATGTGGTGGCTTTCATTGAGATCGAGGCGCCGCAACACGCCCGCAAAAGCGATCAGCAACTCCCGGATGTCCACCTGGGGGTGGGGGCGATCATCGCTGCGCGCGGGCGGCTGGGCGGCAGCGACACGGATATCGCGACCCATGCGCGGCAGTATATCGATAGCATCGGCCACCGTCTTGAAACGTTCATACTCCTGCAGACGGCGAATCAATTCGGCGCGGGGATCGTCCTCGGCCTCGTCTTCCTGCTGGCGCGGCAGCAACATCCGCGATTTGATCTCGGCCAACATCGCCGCCATCAGCAGATATTCCGCCGCCAGTTCAAATTGGACGATTTTCATCATCTCGATGTAGGCGAGGTACTGGCGGGTAATTTCAGCGACATTGATCGAGAGGATATCGAGATTCTGCCGTCGGATCAGATAGAGCAGCAAATCCAAGGGGCCTTCAAATGCCTCCAGAAATACTTCAAGTGCTTCCGGGGGAATGTACAGATCCTTCGGCAGCTCAGTAAGCGGTCGGCCGTTGATAATCGCGAAGGGCAACTCACCCTGGAAGGGATGGCCTTGGTCCACCGCGGGGGGCGAGTCGTTACCCGGTGCGCTGCATTCGGTGGGTTGCGCGGACACAATGTCTCCGTCGTTGCCAGAACTGGGCGGCAGTATACCGCCATCCCGTTGCCGACGGGGGTCAGGCCACATCAAAGGGCGCAGTATCGCCCCTGCCACGGCGAGCCACCACGGCCAGATCGCCGGTAAAGTCGATGACAGTAGTCGGCTCAACACCACAGTAACCGCCATCGACTATGACATCGACGCGATTGTCCAAAATGCGGCGAATGTCCTCCGGGTCGGTCAGCGGATAGTCCGCGCCCGGCATTACCAGGGTGATGCTCATTAAAGGTTCACCCAGGCTATCGAGCAGCGCCTGCGCAATGCGGCTAGCCGGCACCCGCAGGCCGATGGTTTTGCGCTTGGGATGCATCAGCCGGCGCGGCACCTCGGACGTTGCTTCGAGAATGAAGGTGTAGGGCCCGGGGGTGTTTGCTTTCAGCTGGCGGAACACCTGATTGTTCACTTTGGCGTACGTCGCGAGCTCCGAGAGATCGCGGCAGACCAGGGTGAAATTGTGGTTTTTGTCCAGATCGCGAATCTGCCGGATGCGCTCCAGCGCGGCCTTGTCACCGAGCTGGCAGCCAAGCGCGTAAGCTGAATCCGTGGGATAGATAACGACACCGCCGGCGCGGATCAAATCGACGACCTGACGGATCAGGCGCTGCTGGGGATTGTCAGGGTGAATGTAAAAAATCGCGGCCATGATTGCCACATCCAGATTTCGGGGTCGGGGGGACTATACCGCCCTGTGCTGACAATCTCGATACCCCATCATCACCACCGACGCTCCACGCGGAACTACAACCCGGCTGCGCCGCACCCCAACGGGTGCGAAATCGCGCCGGACAGGCTAGAATCCGGCCCCGATTAACCATTGCACCGAATCCATGGCTGAACTCACACCGGCTCCATCTCCTTCGCCGCGATCCGCGCCAGAGGGAAAAGAGAACATGCTGATCAATCTGGTCTTCAACATTGTTCTGCCTACCCTGATTCTCACCCAGCTGAGCAGCGACCACCGGCTCGGCCCGACCGCGGCACTGGTGCTGGCGCTGGCGTTCCCGGTGGCGTACGGCTTGTGGGATCTGCGAGTGCGGAGAAAATTCAACCTGTTGTCCGGTCTCGGCGTGATCAGCGTGCTGCTCACCGGCGGTATCAGCCTGCTCCACCTCGATCCCCGCTATCTCGCGATCAAGGAAGCCGCGGTGCCGGGCATTTTCGGCCTGCTCACGCTGATCTCCCTGCGCACCCGCTACCCGCTGGTGCGCACCCTGCTGTTCAACGACAATGTCATGGACACG
>JBPPNE010000337.1:0-15427 GCA_051306415.1 Porticoccaceae bacterium | reverse complement strand
GGTGATGATGCGGCGCACATCGTAGGTGTAGCGGCGATCCGCCGGCATCAGCTCCCACAGCAGGTTCTGGTCGGCGCAGCGCCAGATGTCCACTGGCCCCTGGAAATAACTCAGCAGTTGGCGCGCGAGGCGGGTGGCGTCGCGCTCGTCCTCCGCCAGCACATCGATGACCCCGGTGGTGGTCTGCACTTCGATGGGGCCGATGGCGGTGGGCGGATACACGCCCATGCCGCCGCCCTCGATCATCGCGGGCCCCGCCATGCCGATCCAGGAATCCTTCGTCGCCACCGTGATGTCGGCGCAGCCGAACAGCGCGGCGTTGCCGGCGAAGCAGTAGCCGTGGTTGACCGCGATGCGCGGCACCACGCCGGCAAGCCCCGCCCACATCGCAAAGGTGGTCACATCCATGCCCGCGACCTGGTCGGTATCGCCGGGGCGGCCGCCGCCGCCCTCGGTGTACATCACCACCGGCAGGCGCAGCTCCGCCGCCAGCGCCATGACGCGGTCGAGCTTGCGGTGATGGAAATAGCCCTGGGTGCCGGCGAGGACGCTGTAGTCGTTGACGATGACCACCGCGCGCGCCTTGTCCTCGGCAAACAGATCCGAGTTGAGGGTGGCGAGCCCGGTGATGACACCGTCGGCGGCGGTGTTGACGGCGAGGTCGTCGAAATCGCGGCGCTGGCGTTGGGCGGCCACCGCGAGCTGACCGTACTCCTGGAAGGATCCCGGATCGCACAGGTCGTCGAGGTTCTCCCGCGCGGTGCGGTAGCCGCGCTGGTGCCGCTTCGCCACCGCGTCGGCGCGACCGGCATCCTCGCTGATGCGCAGCCGCTCCCGCTGTTGTCGCAGCAGCGCGTGTTTGTCCGCCAGATCAGCAGGTGGCGCCGGCCGGATCGGACGGCGACCATCGTTGAGTTTGATGGCACAGAGGGGGCTGCGCTCCGCCACGCGATCGCCGGGGGCGACATGAATCAGCTGGACGATACCGGCAACGGCGCAGCGCACTGGCAGTTCGCCGTCGGCGGTAGTCAGCAGGCCAATCACCGCACCGGGCGTCAAGTGCGCGCCGATTTGGACATCAATGCGGACAACAGTGGCCGCAGTGGGCGCGGTGATCGAGACAATGCGACTCATCGTGTGGTTCCGGTCGGGACGGGGTGGGCGGTTTGCGCTGCCCGTGGTGGTTGGCTATTCAGCCCATTTCAGTCTGGCGCTGGCGGCAGGCCGTGCGCGCGGCAGCGGCCATTGTAGCGGCGAATCGCGCCGCGGCGCGGCGCCAGTACTCGGGCAGCGTCGAACTTCGCCCGACCCCGCTAATCGCAAGGCGACCGCCCGTGCTATGCGGAGGCAAGCGCACGGCCGCGCTGATGCCACCCGCCTTGCTACTCCTCCGGCAACCAGCCACAAAACCGTCACGCTTCTGCTATTCAGCTGACACAGAGCGCCCCTAGGCTTAGCGCAAAGGCCGCCGCACCGGACGATCCAGAACGGCACGCCGTCCGGAACCGCGGCCAACCGCAGTAGTAGTCGCTGAAAACGGGAGCCTTGATGTTGATTTCGTACGCTCACCAATTCATTTTCGTCCATATCGACAGAACCGCTGGCACCAGCATTCAGGATGCGCTGGCCCCCGACCGCCAGCGCGCCAGCGACGAGGCCTGGCGGCGGCGGCTGATCTGGCTCGGCGGCGCCAACGCCGTCGGCGGCCTGTATCGCTCCATACAGTTTCGCGAGCATGTGACGGCGGCCACGGTAAAGCGTTGCCTGCCACCGAACGTGTACGCGGGGATGCTGAAGTTCGCCTTCGTGCGCAACCCCTGGGATCGCCTGGTATCGCGGTATTCGTACCTGTTGCGCAAGCAGGAACACCCGCGCCATCGGCTGGTCAGTCAGATGGCCACGTTCGAGGACTATCTGCGCTGGGAAATCCGCCGCGGCAAGATGCATCAGCACAGCTATGTCACCGACGCCAGTGGACGATTGATCGTCGATTACATCGGCCGCTTCGAGCATCTCCAGACCGATGTCGCCGAGGTCTGCCGGCAACTCGGATTGCCGGTGCAATTACCCCACACCAATGTGTCCTCGCACCAGGATTATCGAAGCTATTACTCGCGGCAAACGCGGGACTGGGTTGCCCGCGAATTTCAACGCGATGTGGAACTGTTTGGCTACACCTTTGACGGCGCCTGCGGCGCCACGCCGTTGATCGTGTCGCGCGAAGATCGCGACTGGGGAAATCGTCCTCGCGGACTGGGGCAAGCAGCTTGAAGCCGTTAATTCGCGAGGTTCCCATCATGGCGCCAACTGGCTTTCAGAGACCAACTGGCTTTCAAAGAAGTGTATCGGCGGTCGGCATTGGCTTGGCGGGCTTGAGTCTTGCCGCTCTGAAGAGCGTCCGCGATGGTTTTGTTCCCAAGCGTTGGGGCGTCGTCGAAGCCGGGCGCGTGTATCGCAGCGGCCAGTTACATCGGCGGCTGGTGCGGGACACCTTGCACAAAAACGGCGTTGACGTCGTCATCGATCTAACGCATTGGAAACCGCACGACCCTCACCAGCAAGCCGAACAGATGGCGATCCAGGAGCTGGGTATCACCGCGCATCGATTCCCCCTGCGTGGCGACGGTACCGGCGATCCGGCCGTGGTCGCGCACGCTGTGGCGACACTGGCCGCGAGCCGCAACGCCGGCAACATCACCCTGGTGCACTGCGCGGCCGGTAGTCAGCGCACGGGAACCGTCATCGCGGCCCACCGCTTGCTCGTTCGCGGTGATTCTGCACCCGAGGTCTTGGCCGAGCTAAAAGACTTTGGTTGGCATCCCAGCCGCGATCGCAAAATGCTCGAATTCCTCATTGCACATCTGCCGGATTTCGCCGAGCGCCTGGTGCGGTTGGGCACTTTGTCCCAGGTTCCGCAGCCGATGCCGACGCTTACCGTCCCGGTCCGGTAGCATTGGATCGCACTGGGGTTTGAGAACGGCGTTGCCGTTGCCGACGCGCGCCGGGAGACGCGCCCATCCGAGTGGCTCAATCGGCGTCGCCTGCTGTCGTCGGCGCGGCTCGCGCCATGATCCGGCTGCTCAGAGACAGCGCACGTAGTCGCGGGGTTTTCTTGTGCTGGTGATCAGCCATCCGGCACAGGATGTCGGCCAGCAAGGAGACCGCGCGGAGGATGTGCGGGCCCTTGTTGAGCATCACACAGTCAGCGCGGGCGGAGGCCGCGGCATCGGTGATTTCGGGGCGCGACAGCGTGCCCTTCTGGGCCAGTGTCTCCAGCACCTGAGTGGCCCAGATCACCGGCACCTGGGCAGCCTCGCACAGCCAGAGGATTTCCTCCTGCATTTCCGCCATGCGCTCGCCGCCGATTTCCACCATCAAATCGCCGCGCGCGATCATCACCCCCAACGGGTGACTGCGCGGAGCACCGAGCAGCATCTCGGGCAAATTTTCCACTCCGCGCGCGGTTTCGATCTTGGCGATTATGGGCAGCGCGCCGGCGTCACGCGCGGCGAGTGCTTCCGCCAGCAACTCCAGATCCGCGAGCGATTGCGCGAAGGACAGGCCGACCAGATCGGCGTGCGCGGCAACGAAGTCGAGATCGCGGTAGTCCTTGGCGGTCAGCGCCGGCAGGTCGAGCCGGGAGGCCGGAAAGTTGAGCCCCTTGTCCGCGCGCAGCTTGCGGCCCCGGGGGCCGGCGTGGGTGATGGTGAGCAGCGCGCCCGCCTCGTCAATGTGGTCGATGACGCCACCGAGCTTGCCATCGTCGATCCAGACGTCCTCGCCGATGGACAGATAATCCAGCACACGGGGCTCGCCGCAGGGCACCGACGCCGGTCGCAATCCACCCGCATCCGGGTTCGGCGGAGCGGCCCGACCCGCGGCCTGGTCGCGGGTGAGCAGCAGTTGGTCGCCTTCGTGCAAGCGGATCGCGGCGGGCTCCTCCACCAGCGCCGCGCACACGGGCACCACGGCGGCGTTCGGAAACTGGAATACCGTGGCGCCATCGATGACCGCGCGCCGTGCGCAGCGACCAACCACAGCGCCGGTATCCCCATCCGCGCCGGTCTCGATCTCGAGCGTGCGCTGCTTGCCCCGACGGTCGATGAAGGCGATGTGATCGCCCACCTGTAGTGCCGCGATCAGGGACGCGGGAAACCCCAGCGCGACTGGATCGTCGTCATGTGCGGCGGCGGGATGGCCCGCTACCAGGCGCACGATTTCAGTGAGAGTGATGGCCGTCGGCTCAGCGGTGATGGCGCCGGTGCGCAGCTTGGGGCCGGCGAGATCCATGAGGATGCGGCAAGTCCTGCGCTGTGCAGTCGCCGCGGCGCGTACATGGTCGATCATGGCTTGCCATTGCTCGGGGGTATCGTGGGCGCAATTGATGCGGGCGCAATCCATGCCAGAGCGCAACAGCTCGTCCACCAGGATAGGATCAGTAGCCGCCGCCGCCGGCAAGGTAACCATGATATGGGGCGTCCAGGCGACCGGAAGCGGACCAAACAACCGCTCCCGATGAGCCCGCAGCAGACGTTCGCCCGCATCGAAATCGAGCGGTGCCGCCGCGACAGTGAAGCTTGGCAACCCCAACGCCAGTTCCAGTAGAGCGACGAGCCGCTCCAGGGTGGCCATGACATGGGCTTCGCTGCGCCCGAGCGATGACAGCGCAGTGCGCGCCAGCCGATCCTGCAGCGGGCGCAAATCGCGGTTCCGCAGCGCCAGGTAGTGGGCAAAGTTCGAGCGGCTCGGGTTGGCGGCGCCATCGTCGCCGGAGTAGCGGGTCAGTATCTGCGCCGCCTCGGTCGCGACCTCGCGCCGCAGTTCGACCAGATCGCGATGGAGTTCGGCCAGGGTGGTAATGTCGAGAAGGCTCGTCGCCATGGATCGCTCACGCTATGAAAACGGGAGTGTTAGGTTATCCTTCCCGTGTGAAGTTGTTGTGTCAGGATGGCGCGCAAACTCGCGGATCGACTGCGAGAGCACCGGTAGTACCCGATGGATACGGCGCGGGGTACACGGCTCGCGCGACTCACCGCCTGCGATGGACGCCGTGCAACCATCGCAGGGAGCCTGGGTCCACTCGCGATGCCCGCATGAACCCTTGACTAATGCTCGCTTAACCAGGGATGCTCTGAATAACCTGATTCCGTTCAGGGTTCGACCCTTCGACTGGCTCAGGGCTCACCACGAACCGAATCAGCAGGTTACCATTCGCCCTGAGGCCCACCTGTCCTGAGCTCGTTGAAGGATCGAAGGACTGGTTCAGAGCGTCCCTAAACAAGGAAACAGCATGTCAACCCAGCAAACCCACTCCACCTTCGTCGGCTACCTGCTATGGATTTTCGGCTTCATGGGTGCCCATCGCTTCTACTTCGGCAAACCCGTCACCGGCACGCTATGGTTCTTTACGCTGGGCCTGTTCTTCATCGGCTGGATCATCGACCTGTTCCTGATCCCAGGCATGGACCGCGCGGCCGAGCGCAGATACCAGCCCGGTCATATCGATTACACCGTGGCCTGGGTTCTGCTCACCTTCCTTGGCCTGTTCGGCCTGCACCGGTTTTACCTGGGCAAGTGGTTCACCGGCATCATCTACCTCCTCACCCTCGGCCTGTGCGGCATCGGCTATCTCTACGATTACTGGACGTTGAACGGCCAGATCGACGCCCTCAACCGCGACAATTGATATTGATGGATTGCCAACCGGTGCCCATCCGCCCGCAACACGCTAACCGCTGAAGCCCAGCACCATGCCGCTGCTGGAAACCCCCCTCCGTTGCACCACCCGCGGCTGAAGCCTCCGCCGTCGGTGCGCTGCGTTTGCGCTATCGCTTCCTGCGCCAGTTCATACGTTTGGCCAGCCCCTACTGGAATTCCGAACACAAGTGGCAAGTGCGCGGGGTCACCCTGGCACTGTTCCTGCTGACGCTGGCCCAGGTCTGTCTCGCGGTGTGGATCAACTACTGGAACCGCGCGCTGTTCGACGCGCTGGAACAACGTTCGCTGCCGGGTTTTCTGCTCCAGATCGGCACTTTCGTCGTCATTTTTGCGCTGACGATAGCGGTCACCGCGGTGCATTAGCAGGCCAAACGCTGGTTGCAGATCGACTGGCGGTAATGGCTGACCGAGGCGGTAATGGGACAGTGGATGGCGCACGGTCGCCACTATCAGTTGCAGTTCACCGCCGGCGAGCACGACAACCCGGATGGCCGCATCGCCGAGGATATCCATATCGCCACCGAAGTCGCCATTGGGCTGGCGCACACGCTGGTCTACTCGGTGCTGATCCTCGGCACCTTCATCGACATCCTGCTATCGGTGTCCGGCGCGGCGAGCGTGCCCGGCACCTCGGTCTCGGTGCCGGGCCACATGGTCCTGCTCGCCTTCGTCTACGCCGGTGTCGGTACCGGCCTCGGTCTGCTGTTTGGGCGGCCGCTGGTGAAAGCGACCAACCGGCTACAGACCCTGGAAGCCAACTTCCGCTTTGGCCTCGCGCGCTCCCGCGAAAACTCCGAAGCCATCGCGCTGATGGAGGGCGAAAGCGTTGAGCGGCAGCGTTCATCCGGCCAACTCGCCGACCTGGAGCAGGGCTGGAATCGGCAGACGCTGGCCTACATGGGCATCGTCGCGTTCTCATCCGGTTACGGCACCCTATTGCCGGTGTTCCCGATTCTGATCGCCGCGCCGCAATACATCGCCGGCGCGATGACCCTCGGCATCCTGATGCAATCCGCGCAGGCGTTTCAGAAACTGACATCGGCGCTGTCCTGGCTGATTGACAACCTCGGTGACATGGCGCGGTGGCGCGCATCGGCCGAGCGCGTGCTGTCGCTGCACGACGACCTGCTGGCGCTGGAAGTGGAGGCCGCGCGCAACCACGGTCGCCATATCCAGCGGCGCGAATCGGCCAAGGCCAAACTGGTGCTGCGCGATCTCTGCATCGCCGAGGCGGACGGCCGCATCCTCGTCGACGGTTTGAATGCGGAGATCCGCCGCGGCGAGACCGTATTGATCACCGGCGATTCCGCCGCCGCCATCGCGCTGTTCAAGGCCGTCGCCGGACAGTGGTTCTGGGGGCGCGGGGAGGTATTGCTGCCGCGCGGTCAGCCGGTGTATTTCATGCCGCAACGGCCGTTTTTGCCCGATGGCACACTGTCCGCGGTGTTGAGCTATCCCGCCCCCGCCGAGACCTTTGACGTCCAGACCATGCGCCGTGCGCTGGAGTGCGCCGGACTGTTGTGGCTGGCGCCGCGGCTTGCAGATACCGAGCAGTGGGAGCGCGTGCTGCCGCCCCGCGCACAGCAGCGCATCGGCTTTGCACGCCTGTTCCTGCACCAGCCCAAATGGGTGTTCACCGAGGAGGTCACCAATGCTTTCGATCCGCAGGGCGCCGAGCACATGATGGACATGCTGCGCTGCCAACTGCCCAATGCCACCGTGCTGACGATCGGTTTTCACCCCGCGCTGGAGCGCGCCAAAACCCGCAGGATCGAACTGGTGAGGGCCAGTGGCGAAAACTACCTGTTCCGCAATCCGAATCAGTCGCAGCCGGCAGATCGCCCGCTCAAACCCTGAGCTCAAGCACTTCACTTAAGCCCGAGCTCAGGCACGGAAATCGTCCGGCAGCCAGCCACGCGCGACGTAGTCGCGAAAACACCAGGCCGGCGTGGTCTCGGTCTTGTAGCTCCAGAAAAACCAGCCGGCATATTTTTCAAAGGTCATCAGTTGCGCAGCGGCGTAGGCGCGGTAGGCCGTCGTTTCCTGCAGCGCGTCCATGCGCTCCAGGGCATGGTTGAACGGCCCCTGCGCCCACAGCGAGACCACCTTCAGGTCGAGCCCCAGACTCCATTCGCCGACATAGGTCGGCAGCCGCAACTCGCGCTGGATAGCGTCGGCTTCGTCGCGCCACTCCCCGGCCGATTTGCGGATATGGCCGTAGATATCCCTATCGATGTCGCCGCGCTCGAAGCACTGGTAGCGGTGGATATCGAATACCACGTTCGCGAACGCTGGCGGCTGCATGAAATCCAGGTATTCGCGAAACGGTCGAAAGCCGTCGTGGAATACCACCGCCACCTGCTCCGCCGCGCAATGGCGGCGGATGCGCTGGTAGGCATCGGCGTTGTAGGCCTTCAGATAATCGGTCGGCACGTCCCAGCGCGGCTCTTTCAGCACCTCGATGGCATGCTGCACCGCATTGCCGTGATAGCGCTCGGCCAGCCGCTCCAATATCGACAGCGAGTGCTCGCGATAATCCGCCTGCGTGTGCCATTCGCAGACATCCTTGATGCCGCCATTGTCGAAGCCGTTCTGGCATCCCGGCGCGGCGTGCAGATCGAGCACGATGCGCAGATCGAGCTCGGCGGCCCAGCCGAAGGCGCGATCGAGCACTTCGATGCCACCGATGACGAAAGGATAGCGATTGTCGCCGTAACTCCGATGATAGGGGTAATCCGGCCCGAAGACCCAGTGCCCCACCGGGATGCGCACCGCGTTGATGCCGTGCCGCGCCAGCCAAACAAAGTCGTCGCGGGTGATGAAACTGTCCCAGTGGCGACGCAGGCGCGGCGCAGCCTGGTCGCCCAATTCCGCGCACCAGGTCGTCTCGTCCGTAGCGGCGAGCCCCTCGAACAGACTGGGCACCATCCATTTTTCCAGCAGCAGCCAACTGTCGAGGTTGACGCCGCGGACTTTGGCCATCGGTTTGTGGTTCGCTGTCTGCATCGGAATTCCCTCGCTCTTCGATGCATCCAACATAGCAAAGGTCGACAGGCTTTCCCATGGCGTGCAATACGGATCACCGTCCGCGCCGTCGCCAAGGGGCGGCGTGCTGATCACAGGTGCAGCGTGGGCGGAAGCCCAGGACGGATGGATTTTTCGGCTACGCTGGCAACGTTGATGGCTGCCAGCGGTAGGATGACTTCGAGAGTTTCTTTTTGTACGTCATGTCTTATTCCGTCAGGTAGCCCGTGTTGTCAGGTGCGTAGGGAATGAGCCAACTACAGCCTGCTGACGGTCAATGTCCCAGAAGAAATAGAGGCGGAAACCGAAGCGCTCTTCGCGGGAGTTGCTTCGTTTGATATGGCGGTCGAGGGTTTTGGGTCGGCCATTGTAGGTGACCTTGTATTCATCGCCTTCCTCGCCAGCCCGTGTGCCAGCGAAGCTTTGCGATTCCTCAAGACCAAGCGCCGCCAACGCTTGCTCATAAGCCCTTTTCCTCTCCAATCCAACCTCGCTCCTCATCGGCACATAGTGGTCGCGCAGAATCAGCAGAGTTCTGTAGGCCAGCTCAAGGTCCGAAAAAGTGGATTTCGTGGCGATTCGGCAGGCTCTGGACATGACGTGCACCTTGCCGGACAGAAAGACCCTGCACCAATCTTCCAACCCTTCAAACGAGTCAGGGATGGGGATGTCTTCCTGTTTTCCGGTCGCCTGAAGTGCGGCCTCAATGTGCATCAACCGGGCCTGTAGCGACCTGACCTCGGTACGCGCTTGGTCCCGCTCGGACTCGATCTGCCTGCGGTCGACTTCCGCCAATTGCAGGAAACTATTGTAGGTATCCTTCTCCTCCCTTAGTTCGCGGTTGATGCTGTCGTTCTCTTCCAGCGTGAGGGCCAACAAATCCTTGTCGGACGCACCCTGCTTGCCAGCCTTGTCGCGCTTCTGTTTTAGTGCCTGCGCATGAATATCGGAAAATGAAGGCAACGGCCGGTAGATGTCCACACCGACAACAGTGTCGCGCAGCGTGCGCTCGACTAAAAACCGCATGAAAGCTTCGGGCCCTCCGTCGCTCCATTCATCTACGCGGTGCGGCAACGCAATGGGGTGGTCCCCCGTAGAATCTTCATCGACGTTCAGACCAGGACGATACGTACGTACAGCTTGATGAAATACTGAAAATTCCTTGCCTAACCGATCCGTCAGCTTATAGGAGGCGTCGCCGGTCAGTGTGACGACATGAGCCGCGCCGACCGACAAATTGGCCAAGTTGTCGGCATTGATTACCCCGCGTCCATCCTGACCATCCTTTCCACCCAGCGAAACGGCGACCACCGGCCGTTGTCGGCGCGAGTCAAGTAATAGGTCAACCAGCGCTTCGACCTCGCCCTCCGTCGCCACATGCGATGCCTTCAACGTAATCGGACGACCGTCGAGGTGCGCGTTATGTTTGCCCACCAGCTGCCTCACAACGCCGGGGATTGTCGCATCGAATTGTGGGGAATCGCCCAAGGCGACGCATTGCAGCCGGCAACCGAATAGCACGCCGCCGTTAACGTCCAGCACAACTCCACATTCGGTAGTCCAACTGCGTTGCGGAACCTGCTTGTCCGCGTCACTGATACGGCAGCACCAGCGCATTGGGTGTTCCAGCGAGACGGCAGAAACCGGCTGAGCACCCACCTCCAGCATGTCAAAGGACTCTCCATCCCACGCATGGTTAGGAAGGCGGCGACCTGCTCTGTTAGCCAACCACTGAAGTGCTTCCTTGCGGATTTCCACAAATGTCTTCTTTGGGTCACTTGATCGAAACGTAAGCAGCACTTGGCTGACGGACCGTACGCGAGAGAACGGTGTCTGACCGATAGAAATTCGGTTCTGGAAATTGGTTTTCATGAAGGCATCCTTCCTTAGCCTATCCGCTCAATAAGCCCGTAGTTGACGCGAACTGCACCAAAATTCAGCGGCCGGACGACTTCGACAATCTTTTTGTTGCAGGTCATGGGTGCTGATGTGCCGGCTAAGGCTAAGCGGTTGCAAACAGCTTCGCGAGACCATGATGAATGGTCTGCGCGTCAACGTCAGCCAATTTGCCGAGCTGGCCGCGCACCAGACGATGGTCGAGCGTGAACAGCTTGAAGCGCACCTTGGACGCCACCGGCAAACCGGCGGCGGCAAGATCAGCCAGCGGACAGTCCAGCGGCCAGGGTGGATTGGTCTGCGAAGTGATCATGGCCATCACCGAATGACCGGCCGGGGTGTTGAAGCCGACCGAGTCGGAGAGCACCAGCGCGGGACGGTTCTTGGTGGCGTTGCGGTCAGTAAAGGGAAAGGGTACGCGCACGACCGCAAAGCGCTCAAAGCTCACGATAGGCTTCCTCGTCGGCGCTGCCGGCCCATTCGGAAAGCGTCCCCTCCACGGCACGCAGGTAGTCGAGATCCAGCGGTTGCACCCGGCGCACGGTTGCCGTGCCGTCAGCGCCGACTTCCCAAGCAATGAAGTCGCCTACGCCAACGTGCAGGGCGGCGCGAACATCCTGCGGGATGGTGGTTTGACCTTTGGCGGTAATCTTGGCGATGGCGAGCATGCAGCTCTCCTGTAATGACAGCATTGCGTTCTTACTTTACAGCGCGCCTTCGTGTGGATCAACTGATCAAGCAGAAAGCCGCTAGACATGGCAGTATTCATCACGACGCTGCGGGACTGATAACAGTCTCGCGAAAACTGTCTGTAAAAACGCGTTGCCGTGCGGCGACAAGACCATTCGGTCGAACACTGCGATCGACAACCACTGGAGGCAACAGATGAGCCCGGATTTTCACTATGTGGTGGATTTGCAGCAGGTGCGGCGCGATGACGTCGCCCAGGTCGGCGGCAAAAATGCCTCCCTCGGCGAGATGTTGTCGCAGCTATCCGCCAGCGGCATCGTGGTGCCGCCGGGGTTTGCCACCACGGCGGATGCCTATCGCTTGTTTCTGACCGCCAGCGGGCTCGACCGGCTGATCGGCGCTGCCATGGCCGCGGCGCATGCGGCCGAGGTGTCGCTGGGTGCGGCGGCCGCCGATATCCGCGCGGCGTTCGAGCGCGCCCCCTAGCCGGCGGAGCTGGCGGCGGCGATCACCGCGGGTTACCGGGATCTCTGCGCCCGCACCGGGATGGCGGATGTGGATGTCGCGGTGCGCTCCAGCGCTACCGCCGAGGACCTTCCCGATGCGAGCTTTGCCGGCCAGCAGGAGACCTTTCTCAATATCCGCGGCGAGGCGGCGCTGCTCGATGCCTGCCGACGCTGCTATGCCTCGCTGTTCACTGCCCGTGCGATCAGCTACCGGGAAACCAAGGGTTTCGCGCACGACAAGGTCGCGCTCTCGGTGGGCGTGCAACAGATGGTGCGCAGCGATCTGGGTGGCGCCGGAGTGATGTTCACCCTGGATACCGAGACCGGCTGCGACCGCGTGGTGGTGATCAATGCCGCCTACGGTCTCGGCGAGAACGTGGTGCAGGGCGATGTCGATCCCGACGAGTACCTGGTGTTCAAGCCGCTGCTGGCCGATGCCGCGCTGGTGCCCATCATCGAGAAGCGCTGCGGCGGCAAGGCGCAGAAGATGATCTACACGACCGCGGGCGGGCGCTCCACCCTCAATGTCCACACCACCGAGGCGGAGCGGGCGGCGCTGGTGCTGACCGATGCCGAGATCCTGCAACTCGCGCGCTGGGCCTGCGCCATCGAGGCGCACTACGGCACGCCCATGGATATCGAGTGGGCCCGTGACGGCCGCAGCGGGGCGCTCTATATCGTGCAGGCGCGGCCGGAGACGGTGCACTCGCAGGCGGCGGCGGGCACTCTGCGCACCTACGCTGTCGCGGACAAGGGCGAGGTGCTGGCGCGCGGGCTCGCCATCGGCCAGGCGGCGGTGGTGGGCCGGGTGTGCCGGATCGACGACCCCCGCGACATCGACCGCTTCGTCGACGGCGCCATTCTGGTGGCGGAGACCACGAGCCCCGACTGGGTGCCGATCATGAAGCGCGCCGCGGCCATCGTCACCAATCACGGCGGGCGCACCTCCCACGCCGCCATCGTCAGCCGCGAGCTGGGGGTGCCGGCGGTGATCGGCACCGGCTCCGGCACCCGTACGCTGGTCGATGGCGCCGAGGTCACGGTGTCCTGCGCCGAGGGCGACCAGGGCTTTGTCTACAGTGGCCGGGCCAGCATCCGCATCGACGAACTCGCGCTTGCCGAACTGCCCGCAACCCGCACCAAGGTCATGCTCAATCTGGCCGATCCCGGCGCTGCGCTGCGCTGGTGGCGTCTGCCGGCGGACGGGGTCGGCCTCGCCCGCATGGAGTTCGTCATCGACCACGCGATCAAGGTTCACCCCATGGCGCTGGTGCATTTCGATGAACTGACCGACGCCGCCGCCAAGGCCGAGATTGCGGCGCTTACCCAGGGCTACGCCAAACGCACGGATTATTTCGTCGACCGCCTGGCGCGCGGGCTTGCCCGCATCGCCGCGGTGCAATACCCCAACCCGGTGATCGTGCGGCTCTCGGACTTCAAGACCAACGAATACGCCCACCTGCTCGGCGGCGCCCAGTTCGAGCCTCGCGAGGAGAACCCCATGCTGGGTTTTCGCGGCGCCTCACGCTACTACTCGCCGCGCTACCGCGAGGGTTTCGACCTGGAATGCCAGGCGTTGCGCCGCTTGCGCGAAGAGATGGGCTTCACCAACGTGGTGGTGATGGTGCCATTCTGCCGCACGCCGGGCGAGGCGGACCAGGTGCTCGCGGTGATGGCGGAGAACGGCCTGGTGCGGGGCGAGCGGGGACTCCAGGTCTATGTGATGTGCGAGATTCCCTCGAACGTCATTCTGGCCGCGGAATTCGCCGCGCGCTTCGACGGCTTTTCCATCGGCTCCAATGATCTGACCCAGTTGACCCTGGGTGTCGAGCGCGATTCGGAGCTGCTGGCGCCCTTGTTCAGCGAGCAGGATCCGGCGGTGGAGTGGATGATTCGCACCGTGATTCGGGACGCTCACGTCGCCGGTGCCAAGGTCGGTCTGTGCGGGCAGGCGCCCAGCGATCACCCGGAGTTCGCTCAGTTTCTGGTGGGTTGCGGCATCGACTCGATCTCGGTGACGCCGGATTGCCTCGCCGCGGTGAAGCGACATGTAGCGGCGGCGGAGGCAGCGCTCATAAGAAGCAGCGCTCGTGAAATGAAACCATAGCGTCGTTGGAGCCGGAGCGGGGGAAACCGCCATCGCCACTTGCCGGTAAAGGGGTGATACACTTGCACGTTGTATGCGTCGGCGGCCTAGCCTGCATGACTGGCCGTAATGGCGCTGAAAAACTTTCAATCCCACAGTTAAACCTACCACCTGAAGAATAGAGGTACATTTTTATGGCATCGGCAGCGCTGGACCACATATTTGACTACCCACCCCAGCAAAGGAAGCGGGATGTTCATTTCGAAACCGTGATCATCGGGGCGGGACTGTCCGGAATCGGCGCCGCCATTCGCCTGATCAAAGAAGGCCTGGGCGATTTCGTGATTCTGGAGAAGGGGGTCGATGCCGGCGGCACCTGGCAGGACAACACCTACCCCGGCCTGACCGTCGATATCCCCTCACTGAGCTATTCCTTTTCCTTCGAGCAGAACCCTTTCTGGTCCAGCCTGTACGCACCGGGCCCGGAAATGAAAGCCTATGTGGATCACTGCGTGACCAAATACGGCGTGCGCCCCCACATGCGTTACAACATGGAAGTCGCCGACGCCATCTACGACGAGCAGCGCAATGTCTGGACCACCCGCACCAAATCCGGCGAGACCATCACCTCGCGTTACCTGGTGAGCGCGACCGGCTTTCTGACTATCCCTAAACTTCCGATCATCGACGGTATTGATCAGTTCAAGGGCAAAGTCATACACACCGGTCGCTGGGATCACTCCTACGACCTCACCGGCAAACGCGTCGGCTTTATCGGTACCGGCGCCACCGGCATTCAGGCCGTGCCCGAAATCGCCGACAAGGTGAAGTCCATCGACGTGTATCAACGCACGGCGATCTGGCTGTTGCCGAAAAAGGAAATGCCCTTCAGTCCGCGCTGGCAGGCGGCGTTCGCGAAAATCCCCGGCCTGCAACGGCTGGCGCGGCTTGTGGTCATCTTTTTTACCGACATCATCATGATCAACCTGCTGGTGTTCAATAAGTACTTCGGCTTCGTCGGCAAGAAGCTGGAGCGCATCTGCGTCAATCACATCCGCAACCAGGTCAAGGACCCGGCGACCCAGGAAGCCCTGATACCCACTTACGATTTCGGCTGCAAACGCCCGAGTTTCACCAGCAAGTTTTACCCGGTGTTCAACCGCGAGAATGCTTCCCTGGTGACCAACCCGATCGACCGCATCACCGAAAACGCGATCGTCACCAAGGACGGCACCGTGCGCGAGATCGATACGCTGATCTGTGCGACGGGCTTCGAAGTGTTCCAGAAAGGCAGCGTGCCCACGTACAAGCTGGTCGGCAAAAACGGTCTCGACATCAGCGATTTCTGGGAAGAAAACCGCTATCAGGCGTTTGAAGGCTCGACAGTGCCGAATTTCCCCAACTTCTTCATGATGTTTGGCCCCTACAGCGTCTGCACCGCGTCCTGGTTTGGCATGATCGACACCCAGTCCAAGCATCTGGTGCGCTGCCTGAAAGCAGCCAAGAA
>JBPPNE010000336.1:0-2469 GCA_051306415.1 Porticoccaceae bacterium | reverse complement strand
CACAAGGATGAAATCAACGCGGCGATTGAAGCCTGGCTCGATGCCGTCGGCGACGTCGATAAAGCCATTGAATTGCTCCAGAAACACCGAGTGCCCTGTGCGCCGATACTCAGTATTCCGGAAGTGATGGCGCTGCCTCACATCAAGGAGCGGGGCACGGTGAGGACGGTTTCCGACCCCATTTTCGGCAACGTCCGCATACCCCGCACGCCATTGCGGTTTTCGGAATTCCCGGACACCCCCGATCTGCAAGCGGGCACCCTGGGCCAGCACAATCACGAGATACTGCGCGAACGCCTGGGTTACACCGAACAGCAGATTGCCGACCTCGAAACGCGCAACATCATCGTCTCGAAAAATATTTAGTGCTGCTCTGAGGAAGTCCTTCGATCCTTCGGCGAGCTTGATCAGGGGCGCCCTGATTGACCTGAAAGCCGTATCGCAAAAAACGGCGAAATAAGGCGACGAAATAAGACGGCGCAATAAAAAAGCCCCGGGGTGCCGGGGCTTATCTGATCGCTTTTCCGAAGCGAGGAATAACGTTTCCCCGTTGCGGCTCTAGCTACTAGATCAGGTTTTGCAAGCTGCCGGGCGATATTTTTGCGCCAGCGTGCCGTCCACTACACAGGTCCAGCTGAATTGCACGCCCGCATTCGCAAGCGTTGAGAGGACAACGGGAGTAGTACCGTTGGCAGCCACTGGAGTAAAAAACAGAGTGTTGGCGCCGGCCGGCACTACCGCAGGTTTGTAGGTAATGGTAATTACACCGTTGGCTGCGCTGGTGATAGACGCGACATTCCTGTTGCCGCCAAGAGCGGTAGCATCAAGCGAAGTGGCACCAACAACAGCGCAGGTAGTCGCGTCGGTGCACGCCATACTGCTTGGCCCTCTCGACTGGAAGTTCTCCGAAATAGAGGTCTTGAGCGCAGTCGCCAGCACCAAGCCCTCGGAAACTTTAGCGCGAATCGTATAGTCCTGATACGCCGGCAGCGCCACCGCGGCGAGAATACCGATAATGGCGACCACGATCATCAATTCGATCAGCGTGAAGCCCTGTTGTAAGTTGCGCTTTTGCATGGTGTCGTTCTCCTTGAAAGTGATGTTTTGAAAACTCATGTTTTGAAAAATGTCTAACAGTTAACCGCGTTGTGGTGACAAAGGGCGTTGAAAGTCGTCCTCTGTCATTGCCAGCAATGGTGCCGCACGTAACACTTGGCAGAATGCGTGCCACAACCTGAACAATCGCCTAGCCAAATAAAATAATTCATTGATTTCAATCTGCTGGTTAGCTCATCAGGCAGCCACCAAGCGGCCAACGCCGGCAGCGGAGCGGGTTGCGGCACTTTCCATACCGACCGATACCGACGGTCCGGGTTCCAAACTGACAATTATTGTCACCACGATGGTCGCGCGTCCTGTCACCATGCCTGCCGCAGCCACTGTCACGGCCGGCCAAGCGATCCGGTTCGCCTACCTCGGCCCTTATTGGTTCGGCCAGCTTAAGTTTGAAGTCCGTTCGCATTTCGACAAGCTCAATGCGAACGGACTTAAGGATGCTCTGAATATGTCCTTCGACCATTCGACAGGCTCAGGACTCAGGACGAACGGTAAGTTTCTGATTCCGTTCGTGGTGAGTCCTGAGCCTGTCGAAGGGTCGAACCACGAACGGAATCGGGTTATTCAGAGCATCCTTAAACACGTCGAGGTGCCGGATCATAGCTCTGGGCATGGTTGAGGCCCAGGAACAATGCGGGGAATGGGGGTGCTCTGAGCAAGTCCTTCGATCCTTCGATCCTTCGACGAGCTCAGGACGAACGGTCACCTGCTGATTCCGGCCTTGGTGAGCTTGGTCTGTGCCAAGCTTGCCGAAACCTGGAACCATGAGCCGAATCCGGTTATTCAGGGCTTCCCTAGACACAGGACTAAAGTGTGTTCTACTCTCACCGATAAGCAAAAGGCATGGAGACGTAGTGCGGGCCAATCCGTGCTGGCGCCCCAGCGATGGGATTGCCTCGATGTACCCTAACCGACGCAATATCAACAGCTGATCCAGAACTGATCAACAGCAGCAGGGCAAAGGAATGAATGCCAGCAGCCCGGTTTTACGCGGCCTCCCCAAACGGCTGGTCACCAGCGGCCTGATGGATGAAGCGGCCGCGCTCAAAGTGGTGAAGCACTGCCATAGTGAACAACTGGCACTGGTCAGTCACCTGGTGGACTCCGGCGCGCTGTCGGCGCGAACAGTGGCCACCGAAGTGTCCAAAGAATATGGCATGGTGCTATTCGATCTGGATGCCATCGCTATCGACCAACTCCCGAAGAAGACCGTCGATCTCAGGCTGGTGCAGAAGTACCAGGTGCTGCCGCTGTTCAAACGCCCGAACCGGGTCTATCTCGCGGTCAGCGACCCCACCAACATCCAGGCATTTAATGAAATCCGCTTCAATACCGGCTCGACGGTGGAGCCGG
>JBPPNE010000335.1:0-5314 GCA_051306415.1 Porticoccaceae bacterium | reverse complement strand
ATAGCAGGCCACATAGAACGTTAAACATTTTCATGAAACCACTCCTCGCTAAGTTGTGACTACGTATTTCCCTCTTACTACTTACACACGGCACATGATGCCGATCTGAAAGCGCCTCCAGCATTCTGGTGTATCCTTCCTCAGCGCTTCCAGCCTTTCGGCTTCATTAACATAAACGCTTTGAGCTCAGTTGACAATAGTGGAGTCGTTCTATAGACCGGCCGGTGTCACGTGGTACCGTCGAGAGGGAAGGATACCTCGAAAAACCGGGCCACCGGGCGTTTGTTGGTAAAACTATCTTGTCCTGAACGCCACCTCTCTCTGCATCCGATGAAACCAGCCCCCTTAACCCGCCCCGCCTGCTCCAGATGGAAGCTCGCCCGGCGGTTGCCGACCGTCACCGCGTGAAGCGCTGCACCAGAAATTCCCGCGCCGCGGGGTCGAGGCCGAGCTCCCGAGTCAGGAACGCATCGGGCGAACCGGCCGTCTCGCTCATCACCTGCCAGGCGGTATCCAGGTATTGGGCGCGGGCATCGAGAATCGGCGCGACGATCGCGGGGTCGAGCGCGATGCCTTCGGAGTTGAAGAATTGCTCGAATTTTTTCACTGCGGCGTCCCTGTCGGCATAGGCATTGGAAGACAGCAGGTAATCCTCCAGCACGACCTGCTCGGGCACCCCCAACGCCGTCAACAGCAGCGCCGAGGCGATCCCCGCCCGATCCTTGCCAAAGGAGCACATGACCAAGGCACCACCATCATCGTCAAGCATGTGCTGGAACATGGTGCGGTAGCCGGGGATCTCCTCCGCCGTCAGCTCGCGGTAGCGCTCGCACATGATTTTTTCCGCGCCGGCGGGTGTCAGGCCCTCGGCAAGCAGCATGTCCCAGAGGTTTTCGACGCTGGCCACCAGCATGCCGAGTTCGACCACGGTGGCCGCACCCTCAACTCGTAGATCATTTTTCGTCCGTTCCATCGGGCTGCGAAAATCGTAAACCGTGTCGACACCCAGCTCCTTGAAGCCGGAGACACTATGATCGTCAGGCAGGTGCAGAAAGCCCGAGCGAAACAACTTGCCGCCGTCGGTCATTCGCCCTCCGGCCACTGGATAACCGCCCATATGGCGCAGATTCATGGTCTTGCCCAAGTTCAAAAAACGGCTCATGCGTTCAGTCTCCCCATGTTCACAACGCTGCCCATTCAGTCGCGGCGCCACCGGTATCTCCACGAGCGGCGGGTAATACCTGCGCCCGCCCCGCGATCTGGGGCACCTACTCTAGCAGCGGATTATGTCTAGCGTGAGACAAAAAGCCGGCGCAGCCGTGGTTATCCTTGACCGCGCCCTAGGTTATCCGATAGCTTACCGGCCGGTGATAGCGACTATAAACACAGGCTATCCCGGCGGGAAATGCGTCCGACCACTGCGCGGCGTACTTGCACGGCGCCGAACCCAGCAGTTCCAGACACCACTAAAATCCACCTGAGCCTGCACCGCGGGCCCAATCAGAGCGGGTAG
Source organism: Porticoccaceae bacterium (assembly GCA_051306415.1). Classification (GTDB taxonomy): domain Bacteria; phylum Pseudomonadota; class Gammaproteobacteria; order Pseudomonadales; family Porticoccaceae; genus CBDDRG01. The sequence goes on along the minus strand of JBPPNE010000335.1, from coordinate 3,801 downwards.
GAGAATTCACCATGATCACCGCGAACGATGTCTATTTTCACACCCCCACATCCGATGACCCGACCTGGGCGGAGACCAACTATTTTGGCTTTTATGTGCCCGAGGCCCACCTGCACGTCAGTGCCTATGTATTGACCCGAGCCAACCTCGGCGCCGTGTTGTCGAGCGTTACCTGTGTCGACGGCATCTCCAACACGCCCCACGAGGTACTGTATTCGGATTGCCACGTTCACCTGCCGATGCCCAAGGGCAATTTCGACGACTATCAGCTTGCCAATGGCTTGGCGATCAAGTGCACCAAGCCGGTCATGGATTACCACATCCGCTTTGACGGCGGCCAAGGGGTATCCTTCGATGTCCAGTACCGCGGCCTGATGGAACCCTACGATATTCACGACCCCGCGATGGATCCCCTTGCCGCCCAGGTGCATGAAGGCGACGTCGTCAGCAACCAGGCCTATGCGGGCCATTGGGATCAGTCCGGGCACGTCACCGGCACGCTCAACATCGGCGGTAAAAAATACGCCGTCGACTGTGTGTCGAGCATGGACCACAGCTGGGGGCTCCGGGGCGAGCGCCAGCTGAAGAATTTCTGCTGGATGAACGCCAATTTCGCCAATGACGTCAGCATTCACTGCCTGTACCTGGTCGATCCCAAAAAACTCGACCGCTACGAGGCCATCGTCCACGGCTACGTGCGGGAAGGCAGCAAGGTTTACGGCCTGACCGGCGGTTCCGGGAAAATCCTCCGCAACGGCTATCTGCATCAATTCATGGATCTCGAAGTGGAAGATATTCGCGGCAAGGTTCACAAGTTCACCGGCGCGCCACTGACATCAAACCCCTGGGTGGCTTGGCCGCTGATGTACCTGACGCATTCATTCAACCGTTGGGACATGGACGGTGTGGTTGGTTACGGCGAGGTACAGGATCTTTGCAAAGAGGAATTCAACGCCAAACTACGTTGATGAACTACTTTGCAGAGAATGTTGACGCGATTGGCGGACACGCCGATTCCGCTGCCCTGACACCCTTAAGTTAGATATTAGCCAGATAATTGATCCACGGAGATAACCATGGGGCCCGAAATTTCCCAATTCCTGTCCGGCATGAAAAAGACCATGGAGGACGTGGTCATCCCCAATCTCACTGATCGCTTCGCGCAAGAACAGGCGGGCATCGTGGCGGCGTCGCTCGGCTTTCTCGGCACCATCCACGACAAGGCCTTTCACTACGAGCTGCTGGAAAACCACCGCTACAAACAGATTCTGCAAACCCTGCTCGCGACGCTGACGGCAGAAGCCGCGCTACCCGACACCGTCAAACAGGCTATCGACGGCGTCAATCTTCACTTCCAGACCGACAGCCCGGCGGACCCCGTCCATTTGCGCACCTTCCCATTTATTCGCGCCAGCAACGAGACCATGAAAGAATTGTTGTGCGGGTTTATCCAGGCTCTGCCGGAGCTGACACCGCGCGCCCGCGCCGTGGTGGAAGCACTGTTGAAGCCGCTGTTCAAGGATATCGAGAACCGCGAGCGCGCCTGGGTCAAGGCATTGGGATTCGATCCGGAGGCGGCATCGCAACCGGATATCGAAGATTTGCTCTACGAAAACGGCTTTCTGCGGATCAACTCACCCGCCAGCGGCAATTGAGCCCAGGCACCGCGGACGATGGCCGATTACACCCTCACCCAGCAGCAGAGATCTCACCCGCAACCCGAATGGATTGCCGAGATCCGGCGGCGGTTTCCGGTCGAACGCGCGCTCGATCAGGTGCTCACCAGCAAGCTGGTCAACCGCGGCAACAGCGTCGAACACAAAATGGATTTCAGCGGGCTGCCGGCCAAACTCGACGGCTATCTGAAACAACAGACCGGGCAGCAAGACCTGACAATTGCCAACCTCAAACGCCTGACCGGCGGCGCCTCCAAGGAGCAGTTCACCTTCGATCTCACCTGGCGGCAAACCACGGGTGCCGTCCAAACCCGCAAGCTGATCCTGCGCATGGACCCAAGCGAATCCATCGTTGAAACTCACCGCCTGCGGGAAGCCGAGATGTTACAGGCGATGTGGGGTGAGGTACCGGTACCCGAAGTGTTCTGGGTCGATCCCGACGGCGAACACCTCGGCCACCCCTCTCTGATCGCCGGCTTTCTCGAAGGCACCGTGCAACCGGAGGGCGGCAACAAGGCCAGCGGTCTCGGCATGTATTTCGAACCGGCATTGCGCGCGGCACTGAAAGATCAATTCGTCCGCCACCTCGCCCACATCCACCAGGTCGATTGGCGCAGGAAAAAGCTGTCCTCCTACGATGCCCCGGCGGCCAGCAGCAAGCAGGCCAATCTCTATGCCGTTGGGCTCTGGGAGCGGGTCTGGCACGAGGATACCCTGGAAGCACATCCCATCGTCGAAGCCGCCGCGCTCTGGCTGAAGGAGAACATGCCGGTGGTCGACAATCCGGTGATCGTTCACGGCGACTACCGCAGCGGCAACTTCATGTACACGCCGGAGCGGAAAATCAACGCCATTCTCGATTGGGAACTCTGCCACATCGGCGATTTTCACGAGGATCTGGCCTACACCAGCAGCGCGGTGCTGGGCACCCCGGACGGCCGCGGCAACATCCTCGCCAGTGGCTTGCTGACTCGCAGCGAACTTATCGAAACCTACGAAAGCTACAGCGGCTTCACCGTGGACAAAAAGAAGCTGTTCTACTTCGACGTTTTTTCCTACTACAAAATGGCGGTGATCGCCGTCGCCACCAGCTTGCGCACCGCCCACGGCCGCAAGACTCACCTCGACGCCATGATGAATCTGCTCAGCGGTTTCGGCTTCATTGGTCTATCGGCACTGCAACGACTGCTTGATGAGGGCTGCCCATGAAAGATTACACGCCCACGCTCGCGCAGCGGACCCAGCCGACGCCGGCCTGGATCAGCGAGACCAGAAACCGCTATCCCGTCGAGCGGACCATCGACGAAGTGTTTACCCGCAAACTCGAAAATCGCACCCGATCCGCTGAACACAAGACCGATTTCAGCTTGCTGGAGACCCGCCTGCACGTCTTTCTGCAACGGGAAACCGGCCAGGGAGACATCCGCGTCGAGAATCTGAAGCGGCTGTCCGGCGGCGCCTCCAAGGAGCAGTTCACCTTTGACCTGTGCTGGCAGGCAAAACCCGGCGCAACCACGACACACAAGCTGATGCTGCGCATGGATCCCACCGAGTCGATCGTCGAAACCCATCGACTGCGGGAGTACCAGATACTCCGCGCCATGGCCGCAGAAGTACCGGTACCCGAGGTGCTCTGGGTCGACCCGGAGGGCGATCATCTCGGTCATCCAGCTTTAATCGCACGCTTTCTTGAGGGCACCGTACAGCCGGAAAAAAGTGACAAAATGAGCGGCGTCGGCATGTATTTCGAGCCCCAGCTGCGCATGGCATTGAAAGATCAGTTCGTCGAGATCCTCGCCAAAATCCACCAGGTCGATTGGCGTACAAAAGATTTGTCCACCTTCGATGTGCCCACACCAGGCACCAAGCAGGCCAACGAACGGGCACTGGGTTTGTGGGAGCGAGCCTGGCACGAAGACACCCTCGAAGCCCATCCGATCATGGCCTGGGCCAATCTCTGGCTGAAAGAAAACATGCCGGTGGTGGAACGCCCGGTACTGGTTCACGGCGACTACCGCAGCGGCAACTTCATGTTCACCGCCGACCACCGCATCAACGCGATCTTCGATTGGGAGTTGGCCTACCTCGGCGACTATCACGACGATCTCGCCTGGGCCAGCCTGTC
>JBPPNE010000334.1:0-12213 GCA_051306415.1 Porticoccaceae bacterium | reverse complement strand
CTCGCCGGTGGGCTTGCGGTTGGCCATGCGCTCGCGGACGTTCTCGTACTCGGTTTTGATGTCGGCGACGAAGGCGGGACGCAGCTCCCGGCTGATCAGCTTGCTGGCGACACCGACCGCGCGCGAGGCGTCGGGCACATACACAGCCTGATTGAGATGAAAACGCGGATCGATCTTGACCGCGGTGTGGGCTTTCGACGTCGTCGCGCCACCGATCATCAGCGGCAGATCAATGCCCAGGCGTTCCATCTCGCTCGCGACATAGACCATTTCATCGAGGGATGGCGTGATGAGGCCGGACAGGCCGATGACGTCGACGTTTTCCCGCCGCGCGGTGTCGAGGATTTTCTCGCAGGGCACCATGACGCCGAGATCGATGACTTCGAAATTGTTGCACTGCAACACTACACCGACGATGTTCTTGCCGATGTCGTGGACATCGCCCTTGACTGTTGCCATCAGAATCTTGCCGTTGCTCTGGGCGACACCGGCCTTCTCGGCCTCGATATAGGGTTGTAAATAGGCGACCGATTGCTTCATCACCCGCGCCGATTTCACCACCTGGGGCAGAAACATCTTGCCGGCGCCGAAGAGATCGCCGACTACGTTCATCCCATCCATCAGCGGGCCTTCGATAACATCGAGGGGGCGCGTGGATTGCTGGCGGGCCTCCTCGGTATCCGCCTCGATGTAGACCGTGATGCCCTTGACCAGCGCGTGTTCGAGGCGCTTGTGCACCGGCCACTCGCGCCAGGCGAGGTCTTCCGTGCGCTCGGTGGTGCTGCCATCGCCCTTGTACTTGGTGGCCAGTGCGAGCAGATTTTCGGTGGCCTCCGGCGTGCGGTTCAGAATCACATCCTCGACTGCGTCGCGCAGCTCGGCCGGCAATTGATCGTAGACCGCGAGTTGACCCGCGTTGACGATGCCCATGGTCATGCCGGCCTGGATGGCGTGGTAGAGGAACACCGAGTGGATGGCTTCCCGCATGGCGTCGTTGCCGCGAAACGAGAACGACACATTGCTGACGCCGCCGGAGATTTTGGCGCCGGGCAGATGCTGGCGAATCCAGCGCGTGCCTTCGATGAAATCGACGGCGTAATTGTTGTGCTCGGCGATGCCGGTGGCGACCGCAAAGATATTGGGGTCGAAGATGATGTCGTTGGGGTTGAAGCCGACCTGATTAACCAGAATGTCGTAGCTGCGTTGGCAGATGTCTATGCGCCGTTGCAGGTTATCCGCCTGCCCCTGGGTGTCGAAGGCCATGACGACAACGGCGGCGCCGTAGCGTTTGCACAGTCGCGCTTGCTGAATGAATAGCTCTTCGCCCTCTTTCATGCTGATGGAATTGACTACCGGTTTGCCCTGAATGCACTTCAAACCGGCTTCGATGACGTGCCATTTGGAGGAATCCACCATGATTGGCACGCGGGAGATATCCGGCTCGGAGGCGATCAGCTTGAGGAAGGTGGTCATCGCGACAACGGCGTCGAGCATGCCCTCGTCCATGTTGATATCGATGATCTGGGCGCCGTCCTGCACCTGTTGCAGCGCGACATCGAGCGCCGCCGTGTAGTCGCCCTGCAGCACCAGGCGCTTGAAGCGGGCGGAGCCGGTGACATTGCAGCGCTCGCCGACGTTGACGAACAACGAGTCTGCGGTGATGGCAAAGGGTTCAAGTCCGGATAGATGACAGGCGGGCGGAATTGCTGGCAGTGGGCGCGGCGGATGGAGCGCGACCGCTGCCGCGATGGCGGCGATGTGTTCGGGCGTGGTGCCGCAGCAGCCGCCGACGATGTTCAGCAGCCCGCTGCTGGCGAATTCGCCGATGATGGCGGCGGTCTCCTCGGCGCGTTCGTCGTACTCGCCGAAGGCATTGGGCAGGCCGGCGTTGGGGTGGGCGCTGACCAGGGTGCCGCTCACTTTGGACAGTGACTCGACGTAGGGGCGCAGTTGCTCGGCGCCGAGGGCGCAGTTCAGGCCGATGGACAGGGGCTCGGCGTGGGCGAGGCTGTTCCAGAATGCCTCCGTGGTCTGCCCGGATAGCGTGCGGCCGCTGGCGTCGGTGATCGTGCCCGAGATCATTACCGGCAGCTTGAAGCCGAGTTCGTCGAACACATCCTGTACCGCAAACACCGCCGCCTTGGCGTTGAGGGTATCGAAGATGGTCTCGACCATGATGATATCGGCGCCGCCTTCGATCAGCGCTCGCGTGGCCTCTCGATAGGCGGCCGCGAGTTCATCGAAGGTGGTATTGCGCGCCCCCGGATCGTTGACATCCGGTGATATGGACGCGGTGCGACTAGTCGGGCCGAGCACGCCGGCGACCCAGCGCGGCTTTGCTGGATTCAGCGCGGTGAACTCATCGGCACACTCCCGCGCCAGCCGGGCGGCCGCCAGATTGAGTTCCGGCACCAGGGCCTCCATCCCGTAATCGGCCTGGGAGGGCACGGTGGAGTTGAAGGTATTGGTCTCGATGATGTCCGCACCCGCCGCCAGATAGGCGCGGTGAACGGCACCGATGATGTCGGGCCGGGTCAGTACCAGCAGGTCGTTATTGCCGCCGAGATCCTGTGGCCAGTCGGCGAAGCGAGTGCCGCGAAAATCCGCTTCCTTTAGCTTGTGGCGCTGAATCATGGTGCCCATGGCACCGTCGAGTATCAGGATGCGTCGACCGACGGCATCATGCAAGGCGGCGATACGCTGATCACGATGGTTGGGTAAATTAGCCAAGGCATTGTCCATACAGCGAAATGGACACTCATTCTACCCGGCAACGCGAGACGGCCCAAGCATCGACGCGGATAACCGGTGGAGAATCGTTGTCGGCGAGAGCACCCCCTGTTAAAATACAAGACCAATTCGCTCGGGTATATCGCCATGGTCAATATCGAAATCACGGATTCTGCCCAGGAGTATCTACTCGGCCTGCTGGTAAAACAGGAGTGCGAGGGCATCGGCGTACGCCTGTTCATCACCGATCCCGGCACCTCCAAGGCGGAGACCTGTATTGCGTACAGTCGTCCCGGGGAAGAGCAGGATGATGATCTTGTGATCCAGTTGAAAGGTTTTTATGCTTTTGTCGAAAAGCGCAGCCTGCCCTTTCTCGAGGACGCCAAGGTGGATTACGCCGCGGATCGTCTGGGTGGCCAGCTCAGCATCCGTGCGCCCAATTCACGGCTGCCGCAGATTGGTCCCGACAGCCTCATCGAGGACCGGATCAATTATGTTCTCCACAATGAAGTCAATCCGGGTTTGGCTGCCCACGGCGGCAAGGTCAGTCTGGAAGATATCGACGACGGTGTCGCGGTGTTGCAGTTTGGGGGTGGTTGCCAAGGTTGCGGTATGGTCGACGTGACTCTCAAAGAGGGTGTTCAGCGAACCCTGCTGGAGCGAATTCCCGAATTAAAGGGGGTTCGCGATATTACCGATCACACTGATCGCGCCGGTGCCTACTACAAGTAGATTTGCAGCAGGCTTGCTGAGCAGGGCCGGCGCGGTTGTCCTGCGGACGAACCGCGGCGGCCAAGACCTGCCCCCACTTTAACGTCCGTGATAGTGGGGCGGACGCTTTTCGATGAACGACTGTACGCCCTCTTTCGCATCTGTGGTATTGGCGAGAGACTGCATCACCGCGATGTAATCGGCAATCGCTGCTTGCGGTCCCTCCAGTAACGACTTGCGGCAGTTGTTGAGCGTGGCCTGTACCGCCAGCGGCGCTTGGCGGGCAATTTCTTCCGCCAGCTCGATGGCCCGGTTCAACTCCTCGCCGCGGGGGGTGATTTCTTGAATGAAGTTGTATTGTAGCGCCTCTGCGGCGGTGAACTCGCCGCCGGTCAACAGTACTTTCATTGCATTGCCCCAGCCGGCGCGCTCCACCATACGCACGGTTGCACCGGCCGCTGCCATGACGCCGCGGCCCACTTCCAGCTGGGAAAAGCGCGTGCCTTCGGCCGCGACCACGATTTCGGTGGCGAGCATCAGTTCGATGCCCGCAGTGAAGCAGATACCTTTGACGGCACTGATGACCGGCTTGGCGCGGAATGGTTCCCGGAGTGCAAAAGGATCGATCCCGTTGGTCGGCAGGATGGCTTTGCCCTCGCGCATGGCGTTGGCAAATTTGGGCAGGTCGAGACCTGCTGTGAAGTGCTCACCGTGTGCGAACAGAATGCCGACCCGGCTATCGCGGTCGGCTTCGAGGCGAGCGTAAGCGTCCGCCAATTCAGTAAACATTTTTGGTGTGAAGCCATTGAATTTTTCGGGCCGATCGATGCCGATCAGCAGGATGTGTCCACGTTTTTCGCTGGTAATCTGGCCATCGGGATGGCGTTCTTTTGGCTGTGCGGTCATGGCTGAATCCTGTCCGTAATGGTGGGCGTTGCTCGTCAGCTTGTTAGTTGAAGTATAACGCCGCGTCGGTTATTGCGACGCAGTCGGAGTTGTCTGGCTGAATGGGTGGGGTATACTCCAGGAAGCCTTCTTTACACAGGCTTTGTCTGCTGGCCGCAGCGCTCGCGCTGGCAGTGTAACCGAGATATCTGATTACACTGCGGATAGCTGGCGTGGCGAGGACAGCGTTAGTCTGGTGCCAACTGTAAGTGACGAACAGCGATGAAACTATCGATACCAGTGGTTGGTAAAAGCAGCATCACCAATGGCCGCGGCAACGACGCCGGCGCCGAGCCGCTGGCTATAGAGCAGTCGTGGCTGTCCAACCCTCTCGATTGGACCCATATCGACCGCATGATTCTGCTGGGCGGACTGACGCAAGTGGTGCTGACGCTCGGCCTGGGCACTTTGCTCGCCGGACTCTACTGGCAATATCAGGTGGGCGGTGGCGAATCGGCCTACTTGAACCCGCCGGTCGCTTGGTCCCTCGCCGCTCTGTACGCAATGGAGTGGTTGGCGCTCGCGGTTTTTATTGTCGTCGCGTTAGCGCACAGAAAAATCCAGCAGCGTTGGGACGCGATGGAAACCTACATCATCTACTGCTACCACCTGTCCGCTCTCATCGGCACCTTTCTGACCGGCACGCATTTCACCTTCGGGCCAATGATATTGTTCATTGGCACCGGTCTTGCCGTCATTTTGATGGATATTCAAAAAATACGCCGGGCCTATTGGCTCGTGGTGCTATTTATTGTGGTGGTCATCGTGTTGGATGTGGGGCACTTTGCCCGCTTTGCGATGCTGTTTGACCACATGCCCGCGCCGCAGGCCGATGGCAGGCCAGCGTTGGTCTGGCGGGTGGTCGAAATCGTGCTGATGACCCTTGCCGTTGCGGTGATGTTTATCAACTTGAAGGTGGTTCAGCGTTGGGCTGTTCGCGAGGAGTTCTATCGCGAGCGCTCCGATATCGACGACCTTACCGGGCTGACCAATCGGCGGAGTTTTATCGAGCAGGCCAGAAAAGAGCTGGATCTGTGTCAGCGCACCCAATCGCCGACCGCTTGTATCATGCTCGATATCGATCATTTCAAAGCGGTGAATGACCGCTTTGGCCATTTGGTTGGCGACCAGGTCCTCGTTGCCATCGCCGCTATCCTCACAAGAGAGGCGCGGGCGTACGACATTGTCGGGCGCTACGGTGGTGAGGAGTTCGCCATTCTGTTACCCCGCACCGATACCCAGGCGGCGATGAGCGTGGCTGAGCGAATACGCACCAGTATTGAAAGCGCGGTTATCGAAACGGCGGGTCAGCGGGTGCAGGTAACCGGAAGTCTTGGTGTGATTTGCGCGTCCTGTGAAGGTTACGACACCATCTTTGCGCTGCTGAAGGCCGCTGACGAGGCGCTCTACCAGGTCAAGCGTGAAGGCCGCAACCGCGTAGTGCTGTATACCGATAGCGGCGGGGCCAGCGGCCTGATCGGTGCGGTCAGCGGTGCCTAGACGTCCGCGCGGGCAATTTGCGGAGGCCCGGAGCGGAGCAATCGCGCCGCCCGTCTAAAGTCGTTGTCAGTAGTGGGTTTTGGCGATTTCGTGGTATCGGTAACCGTCGTCGCCGGGAAGCAATACCGAATCCTTGCCGTCCTCGGCGGTTACTCGCAGCGGTAAAATGCGTGGAATATCCCGGCTTGCGGCGACTGCCAGGAGCAGGCTTCGGGTGTCGTCGAAGCCAGCGATCCCCACCAGATTCCTGATCGTTGGAAAGAAAATCTGCAAGCTGCCCTCCTTGCCTCGGCGCAGAGCTTCGGCTGGATTGATCCAGCACTGGGATACGGCCTCGTGGTTATCGATGATAGGCTCCTGGTGCGGGGGCACCGGGCAGACGAAGAAGCGGGTATCGAAGCGGCGGGGCATCGGCACCGGGGTGACCCAGTGGCTGTAGTAATACATCTGGTCGGTCGCGAGCCTGAGATGCTCCTCCCGACAAATTTCCAGCAGGTTCTTTTCACCCCGATTCAAACTATCGCGGTGAGCGGCGAAGCGCTGCTTTACCGCGCTATCCCTGAAGCTGACCATCTCGCCGCGTTGATCGTAGGCGAGCAGGATGCCCACCTCTTCGAAGCACTCGCGAATGCCGCCGGTCCAGTAGGCGAGGCCGTATTGGGGCACTTTCAGGATTTGACTGGCGTCCTCATCGGTATGGCCGGAGTACAGCGTGGCGTAATCGCGGTGGGCGTCGTGCAGATCCACCTTGCCGCCGGGAAAAACAAAGGCGCCACCGAAGGATTCCGATTTTCCGCTGCGCTCCAGCATCAGCACTTCCACGCCGCGCGTGCAGTCCCTTACCAGTATCACAGTGGCTGCGTAATGGAGTTCGGTGTTGCTCATGGGCGATATTCCTCGGTATTGCCGGGCTTTTGTTGGCGACTGAAAGGTGGATTACCGGGGCGACATGCCAACGCTCTGCGACGGCTAAGATAAAGGTAATCCGTCGGCGATGCCACTCCGGCAGCGGGTCGCTCGCGCCTCGGGTAATACCGGGCGCAAATGGTTCGTGGGTGAGGGTGACCGGGGCGCTTGAAAAATGGGTGATCGCCCCCATTTGCTAGCTCTGCATCCTAGACCTCAGAGGGAGTTTGACATGTCGGAAAATACGCACGCGCAAACCATGGGCTTTCAGACGGAAGCCAAGCAGCTGCTCCACTTGATGATTCACTCCCTCTACAGCAACCGCGATATTTTTCTCCGCGAGTTGATTTCCAATGCCTCCGATGCGACCGACAAGTTGCGCTTTGAGGCGCTTGAGAAGCCGCAGTTGATGGAGGCAGGGGCGGAGCTCCATATCCGTATCGACGTCGACGAAACCGCCGGCGTGGTGCGGGTGACCGACAACGGCATCGGCATGTCCCGCGATGAAGTGATCGCCAACCTGGGCACCATCGCGCGTTCCGGTACGGCTGAATTTCTCGGTGCGCTGAGCGCGGACAAGAAAAAGGACGCCAATCTGATCGGGCAGTTCGGCGTTGGTTTTTACTCCGGCTTTCTGGTCGCCGACAAGCTCGTTGTCGAAACTTGCCGGGCTGGCGCGGAGCCCTCGCAGGGTGTGCGCTGGAGTTGCGCGGGTGAAGCGGAGTTCACCGTTGAGGACATCGATCGCGCCGAGCGCGGCACGACGGTGGCGCTGTATTTGAAGGAAGATGCCAAGGAGTACGCCAATCCCTGGCGCTTGCGCACACTGGTCAAGAAGTACTCCGACCATATCGCGGTGCCCGTCGAAATGGTCAAACCCGCTGCCGGGGAAGATGGCGCCACACCGACTGCGGGCGCCACCCCGGACTATGAGCGCGTCAACGCCGCCACCGCGCTGTGGACGCGCCCGCGCAAGGACATCACCGATGAGGAATATGGCGAGTTCTACCGGCATATCGCTCACGACTTCGAGCCGCCGCTGACCTGGAGCCACAACCGTGTCGAAGGCAAACTCGACTACACCAGCCTGATTTACATCCCCACCCACGCTCCCTTCGATCTGTACAACCGGGATGTGGCGCGGGGTTTGAAGCTGTATATCCAGCGCATTTTCATCATGGACGACGCGGAGCAGTTTCTGCCGCTCTACCTGCGCTTCGTCAAGGGCGTGGTGGATTGTGCCGATTTGCCACTCAATGTGTCGCGGGAAATACTCCAACGCAGTCCCGCCGTTGATGGTATCCGCACCGCGCTCACCAAGCGGGTGCTGGATATTCTCGAAGAGTTGGCTAAAGACAAGCCCGATGACTACAAAAAATTCTGGGCGGCTTTCGGTACGGTCATCAAGGAGGGGCCGGCTGAGGATTTCATCAATCGCGAGCGCATTGCCGGACTCTTGCGTTTTGCGACTACGCGCGGTGCCGAAGCCGAGCAACTGGTTTCGCTGGCCGACTATATCGCTGCGATGAAGCCGGAGCAGGAGAAAATCTACTACCTCATTGCCGAAACCGAAACCGCAGCGCGCAACAGCAGCTACCTCGAAGTATTTCGCAAACACGGTATCGAAGTGTTGTTGCTGAGCGAGCGCATCGATGAATGGGCAATGTCGTATCTGCGCGAATTCGACGGCAAGTCGCTGCAGGACATCAGCCGGGGCGAGCTCAATCTCGGCGCGCTGGAGAAGGATGCACCGACTGACGACAGCGCGGCGAGCGGCGCAGATAACGACAAGTTGATCGAGCGCATCAAGGCTCTGGTGGGTGATCAGGTGCAAGAGGTCCGTGCCACCCATCGACTCACCGAATCCCCGGCCTGCCTGGTGTATGGCGAAGGTGATGTCGGCGTGCAGATGCGCAAGATTCTGGCTGCGGCTGGTCAAGCGGTGCCTGATACCCGGCCAGTACTTGAGGTGAATCTCCGCCACGCCCTGGTGGCGAGACTGCAAGACGAAACCGACGACGGCAGGGCCACCGACCTCGCCGGATTGCTCTACGATCAGGCGGCGCTGGCGGCGGGCAATCAACTGGAGAATCCGGCGCTGTTCGTCCAGCGTCTGAACCGCCTGCTGTTCAGCGCAGGCTGATGCCGCGGTGGATATTCACTGAGACCCGCCGAGTCATAGCGGTCGGTCCGGCCGCAATCGCCACCGTTTGTGGCGTTGGAGAATCTTCCCCCGATTTCGTTGACACCGGGTTTTCATGCCAGTTGTTGTTCATACAACATCGGAGAAACGTAATCCAATGATGAGTGGATTCTACGGTGATTGTAAAAAGGAATGTAGCTGCGCAACACAGATAGCAGTTCTTGGTCGTCGGCAAATGTGCAGCCGTGAATCGACTCCGCTTTCATGGAGTGGAAGAAGGATTCCATGAACGCGTTGTCGGTGACCTTGCCTGGCCGATTCATGCTCTGCGTGATGCCGAGCTGACTCAGCCGCTCACGAAACACCTTGGCGGCATATTCACTCCCCCGGTCAGTATGGAAGATCAGCCCCGCTTTCGGACGTCGGTTGATCACGGCACGATTGAGGGCACGTAAGGTCAGCGCCACATCCTTGCGGTGTCCAAGGCTCCAGCCAATGACCGTCCGCGAACAGCGGTCCAGCACTACCGCCAGGTAGCGAAAAACCGTACCCACCTTGATGTAGGTAATGTCCGCCACCCAAACCTGGTTCGGCAGGGTTGCCGGGTGCTCGTACTGGCAATTGGGTAGGTCACCGAAGAATCGCTTCAGGTTCGGCACGGTATAGCGGATCGTCGCCACTCGTCCCTTGATCCCGTATCGCCGCATCAATCGGGCCACCCGGTTCTCGCCAGCGGCGATTCCTTGATGCTGGAGCTGACGATGGATGCGCGGACTGCCATAGGTACAGCGGCTCGTCGCATGGACCTCGCTGATCGCCTGCACCAGCGTGATGTTCTCTTGCGCCCGCACACTGACATCGCGTTCGCGCCAAGCGTAGTAGCCCGCACGGGTCACGCCATACACACGGCACATCAGGGCGACTTGGTAAGTTTCCCGGTTTGCTTCGATGAACTCGAAGACTTCCGCTTTTGATCGGAAGCAAACCGGATGGCTTTTTTTAGCAGGGAGTGCTCCTCCTGCAGCACTTTGTACTTTTTCTCCAACGCCCTCAGCCTCTTGAGCTCAGCCGCAGTCTCTACATCCAGCTTGACTCCTTTGGTCATGATGATCCCCTCTCTGGCTTGCTTGCGCCAGCGCGACAGCATAAAGGGATGTATGCCCAACGCCTCGGCGACGTCCTGAATCAACACGTCGGGCAGTTCGCTTAAGCGAACTGCGGTGGCCTTGAACTTCATGCTGTAGCGATGCGTCCTCGGCGGGCTTGATCGAGCCACAAAATACCTCCAGATTGTTAGGTGGAGGTGTCAACTATTTCGGGGGAAGTTTAGGATGCCAAGGTTAGCCACGGTTAGTCGGCGGCTTCGGAAGCACCTATAATGCCCGCACACAGTCTCTTTTCACCCAACGGCACGGCGTAAGCATGTACGAGCGGAGCAGCATCGCGGTTCTCGGCGGCGGCAGTTTCGGCACCGCCATTGCCAACATGGTGGCTGGCAATGGCCAGCGCGTCACGCTGTGGATGCGCGACGCCAATAATGCCCGGCGTTGCCAGGAAACCCGCGAAAATCCGCACTATCTGCCCGGCCATCGGCTCGCGGATGGTCTTGACATCACCGCCGACCTGGCCACTGCGGTGGCGGGTGCCGAGGTGGTGTTTTTCGCCATCCCCAGCGAGTCGTTGCGCAGCGTTGCTGAAGCCACGGCGCCACTGCTTGCCCCCGGCGTCATCGCCGTCAGTACGGCGAAGGGAATGGAGGCTCGGGGGTTTCGCTTGATGAGCGAGGTGCTGGGCGAAGTCCTCAACCAGCCCCGGGTTGGCGTGGTTAGCGGCCCCAATCTGGCGCCGGAGGTGGCGCGCGGCGAGATCACCGCGACAGTGGTGGCAAGCACCGATCCCGCTGTGTGCAAAGCGGTGCAGAGGATACTGCGGACGGCCTATTTCAGGGTCTACGCCAACACCGACGTGCGCGGCGTCGAGCTGGCGGGGGCGTTGAAGAACATTTACGCGATCGAGGCCGGCATGGCGACGGCGATGGGCGTCGGCCAGAACACCATGAGCGTGTTGATCACCCGCAGCCTGGCGGAGATGACGCGCTTTGCCGCCCAGCTCGGTGCCAATCCGATGACATTCATGGGCTTGAGTGGCGTCGGCGACCTGTTCGTCACCTGTACGTCGCCGTTGAGCCGCAACTTCCGTGTTGGCAAGGCGCTCGGTCGCGGTTTGAGTCTGCAACAGGCCATTGCCGAGGTTGGCCAAGTCGCGGAGGGTGTGAACACCACGCGGATTGTCTGCGAAAAGGCCGCTGAACTCGGCATTTACATGCCGCTCGCGACCGCGCTTTACGATGTCATGTTCAACGGCGCGGCGATCCCGGGAGTGCTGCGCAAAATGATGCTCGCTGAGCAGACCGACGATGTTGAATTTCTCAACGTGGGCGCTACTGGGTGAGCGCTGCTGGCGATTGAAAAGTCCTGCTCTGGGGGCGATTGATGAAGTTGTATCTAATGCGCCACGGCGAAGCCCTGCCACCAGCGGTGAGTGACCCGGCGCGGCCGCTGACACCGCGCGGCTGGCGCCAGGTGGAGGCGGTGATCGCGCGGCGCCGTCGTGATCTGGTCGATATTACGCTGATTGCGGCGAGCCCCTATGTGCGCGCCACCGAAACCGCTACTGGGGTCATCCGGGCGTTGGGGTATTCCAGCGAACTGGTGATCAGCCACCAGTTGCAGCCAGACACTAGCGTCCACGCGCTCGGTACATTCGTAGAGGCCTGTGCGGCCGATGAGCTGCTGCTGGTATCCCATCAGCCCCTTGTCGGCGCGACTCTGGCCTGGCTCACCGGGCGGGAGGAGCTTGCGGCCATGGGCACCGCCGATCTCGCGGCGCTGGAGCTCACCGCGTTTACCCCGGGCGGCGCGCGCCTGTTGTGGCTGGAGCGGGGCGCGTGAGTCGACCGCTGGAGCACCGCTTTGTTCGCCAGGGCCTGACGCTGGCGGCGCGAGAGTGGGGTGATCCCGAGGGCTTGCCGGTGCTGGCCCTGCACGGCTGGCTCGATAACTGCGGTAGTTTCGCGGTGTTGGCGCCGCTGTTGATCGGAGTGCGTCTGGTGGCGTTGGATCTGGCCGGTCACGGCCTCAGCAGTCACCGCTCGGCCGATGCGACCTACAACATCTGGCAGGATGTCGGTGACGTCCACGCCGTTGCCGAGCAGCTCGGCTGGGAGAATTTTGCGCTGCTGGGGCATTCCCGCGGCGCGATGATCGCGACCCTCACCG
>JBPPNE010000333.1:0-5218 GCA_051306415.1 Porticoccaceae bacterium | reverse complement strand
GCCGCCGTAAACCCGGCCTTCGCTCCGCAGTTCGCGACCAGTGACTTGACCAAGCAACCCATGAACAACTTCGGTGCGGTCGGGGTATCGGCGCAGCATCGCTGCGAGACCATTCAGCGGGTACAGCATTAGGTAGAGATTGGTTCCAATGGCCTGTGAGTGGTTGCAAATGAAGCGGAACGGCTGCTTGTCGGCTGTGCCACGGCCCATGTAGGTGCAGAGGAACGGGGCGGGCTCTCGCTGCTCCTGCCGGTACCAGGGGTTGCGCTTGCCGATCAGATAGCCATCCATGATGCCAAGCGACTGGGCGGTTTGCAGGTATTCCCAAAGCGCCGGGTACCTGGCTGCAACCGTCGTCTCGGGCAGGTCGCAATCGATCACACACAGCTGGATGTCAAGGAGGGGGTAGCCGTCATTGTCAGCGTCGATGCTCGTGGCCTTGAGATGGCGCGGGCTGGGAAGAATCGGTCGGAGGTATTTGTCGGGAAGTCCGAGACGTTTTGCGTCGTCGCGGTCGAGCACGAAAAACTTGTTGCAGCCGGTGGCGATGCCGCGCTGGATGCGGAAGAAGTCGCCCAGTGTCGGGCCGTTACCGCCGCTAAGCGCGTGTCGGTCGTTCTTGGCGTGACTGGGATACTGGGTCCACTTGCGAGATTCGCGCAAGCGTTCACACGGGATGAGTTCGCGGGCCTGCGGCTCGGCCAGCGTGCCGCCGAAGGTGAACTCGACGGCATGAGCGGCGGCGGGCGGTGTCTTGCGGAACACCAGCACGACTGATGACACCAGGGCGTCACCGAACTGAACATCGTCGGGGTCAAAGCGGTGAGCGCGGATAAGCGTTACGCGGTCCGCGAGGAAACCCTTGAGGGCCGCGCCGTAGTTGACGTCCATGAACTCCGAGGGGATGAGCCACGCGGCGATCCCACCGTCTTCCATCCACGCCGTGGCGAGCAAAAGAAAGTAGACATACAGGCCCGCAAGGCCGTTGACTTCAACCCCGGCCATCTTGAACGCGAGGCCTTGGAGGCGTTCCTTGTCCTCTCGGCTCAGGTGATGGTGTCGGACATAGGGCGGGTTCGCCAAGATGACGTTGGGCGCGGGTGGGCATGAGCCGTTAGCAACAACTCGCGTGAAGTCGCCGTGCACGACTTCAAGCCCGGCATCGGCCCACAGACTGCGGGCGGCGTCGGCGAATGCGGGATCGATCTCGATCCCGACGGCACTGCTGATTCGTTTGGCTCCGAAAACAGCGAGCGTCGCCGAAAAGAAGCTGCCTGAACCGATGGAAGGGTCGGCGAAGCGAATATGGCCGTTGGTTTGACCGAGGACTGATTCGACGTAGCGAGCGATATCGACGGCGAGGGCATTGGGCGTTGCGAACTGGCCAAGGCGATTCCGCTCCGCTGCCGACTTGCGCGTATCGATGTCCGCCTGAATCGCTTGTCGCCGTGATTCGGTCAATTTGTCCTCGTAAGCGGTCATGGGATTCACAGCCCCAGTTTCACAAGGTCCTCGATGCGATGCTCCCAGACCCAGTCAATGCCTTCGGCGGCTTCGTAGCCCAGGTAGTCGCTGCCAAAATAGCCGCAAAGAAACAGCACGAACGGCACGGTTTCGCCGTAGGCAGCTTGAAGTTGGTGAATCTTGGTGGCTTCCTCTTTGCGCCGCTTGTTGGTGTTGGTGAAGTCGCCCGCCGACTTGGCTTCGATTAGAATCGGCAACCGATCCTTGCGGAGCTTCGTGGGCTGAATCACCACGTCAACCGGGACGTTCACCTTCAGCGTTTTGCCGATCACGATGTTCATGCGAAATGAATATGTCGCGGCTTCCATTTCTTTCAGCGGCTTCCCGCTTGGATGGGCTTGCTTCCGGTAGCCGCGGGCGTCGAGCCAATCGCCCACGAGTTTGAGCTGCCGCTGTTCCTGAGCGTTGCGGACGATCGGGTTTGCCACGGCGCTACACAAGCGGTCAGCGACGATCGTGGATGCTCGGTCACGTTCGTGATCGGTAGGGTGTTTCGCGGCGTCCAGCCACGGGAAGATGTCGCGGTCCAAGAGCTTGGTCAGCACGCGGCAGATTTTGCTCAAGTTCTCGTCAAGCAGTTCGGCCTTCATGCGTGCGGCGAGCTTGCCTTCTTCCATGCTGCCGATGAGCGATTTGTTTGCGCCGGCAAGCCCAACCAGCCGATCCACGGCCAGCGGCGGAGCCGTACACATGCGCAGCGTGGACAGCGCGCTCGGATTGCCCGCGAGGGTGGCCGCATCGATATTGCGCAGGTCGTTGGTGGCAAGCAGCGCAGCTTTGACAGCCTCCGTAGTCTTGAGGCGTGTCGAGCGAAACGCCTCGGGCGCGACACGCATGAACCACTGGTTGAACTGGTCAACGGACGCCGCAATGTCGGTTTTCCAAAGGTGCGGCTTGTCCGCGTTGATCCGTTTTGCCATTTTGAATCCATTGATTCATCGATTATCCGTGGTCGGTCCCTTATTGCGATGTGATATGACTCCGAGACGCTCACCTCGAGACTGTCTCCGCTGATTGGGATTAGTCATCACGAATTAGATTCAGCTCCTGCAAACGGAGAGCCATTGAAGTAGCGGAAACGTTAAACTGCTGAGCGAGGGAGTAAAAATGACGCCCGCCATAAGTTCTAGCAGATGCGACTGCTAAAGCGCGATTCAGTGAACCATTTTCGGCTCTTAAGATGGAGTCTGGGTCACTGGGGCTCAGCCAAAACGCTGCTGTGTCATCTATAGCTAACGGAGCGCTCGCCCGGAATGTCGATTCCATCGCCTTAGTGATTAGTTTTCGTGGCATCAGATAGCACGCTGCAAAATAATCAGCTTCTTTTTCCTTAGAATCTCGTGAATTACTGTTGGCTAAGCCCTTGATAGGTCGATCGCGATGCATTACTTCATTTGGATGTAATAGCCAATGACCAAGTTCGTGGGCACCCGTAAATTTGATGGTGTCGAGAGGAAACCTTTTAGAAACAATTATTTTGTTAGCTTGCCGATCGATGAGCCCGGCGATTTCGTAGTACGAACCACGAAATCCAAAAACTTTAGGAATCTCTTCTTCGTAGCAGAAATCTATATCTAAATGACGCGCGGCGACCTCAGGTGCCAGCATGTTGATCGGATGAGGAAGTTTTTCTGGCCAAAGATTCGCCCGATCTTTCCAGATCGCGAGTTGCAGTTCTCGTGCAGCGCATTCTATTTGTGGCCGATCCATATTCAGTTGTTCTCTACGTCAATCCCAACTCAGCGCCCCACCCGTCTGATATTCAATCACCCGCGTCTCGAAGAAGTTTTTCTCCTTGCGCAAATCCATCATCTCCGACATCCACGGAAATGGGTTGCCGGCGCCGGGGAACTGCTCGGACAGGCCGAGCTGATTCAGGCGGCGGTTGGCGATGAACTGGAGGTATTCCTCCATCATCGCCGCGTTCATGCCGAGCACGCCGCGGGGCATGGTGTCGCGGGCGTAGGCGATTTCCAGTTCGGTGCCCTCGGCGATCATGCCGCGGGTTTCCTGCTGGAACTCGGGCGTCCATAGGTGGGGGTTTTCGAGCTTGATCTGGTTGATGACATCGACGCCGAAATTGAGGTGCATGGATTCGTCGCGCAGGATGTATTGGAACTGCTCGGAGACGCCGGTCATCTTGTTGCGCCGGCCCATGGACAGAATCTGGCTGAAGCCGCAGTAGAAGAAGATGCCCTCGGTGACGCAGTAGAACGCGATCAGATTGCGCAGCAGTTCCTGATCGGTCTCCGGCGTGCCGGTGGCGAAGGTGGGGTCGCCGAGCGCCTGGGTGTAGCGCAGGCTCCAAGCGGCTTTATTGGCCACCGCCGGCACTTCGCGGTACATGTTGAACAGTTCGCCCTCGTCCATGCCCAGCGACTGCACGCAGTACTGGTAGGCGTGGGTGTGGATGGCCTCCTCAAACGCTTGGCGCAGCAGGTACTGGCGGCACTCGGGGTTGGTGATGAGCCGGTACAGCGCGAGCACCAGATTGTTGGCAACCAGCGAATCGGCGGTGGAGAAGTAGCCGAGTGAGCGCATGACGATGCGGCGTTCGTCCTCGCTCAGCCCCTCGGGGTTGCGCCAGGTGGCGACATCGGCGGTCATGTTGATTTCCTGCGGCATCCAGTGGTTGGCGCAGCCGTCGAGGTATTTCTGCCAGGCCCAGTCGTACTTGAAAGGCACCAGCTGGTTGAGGTCGGCGCGGCAGTTGATCATGCGCTTGTCATCGACACGGATGCGCTCGGCGCCGATTTCCAGCTTTTCGAGGCCGCGGGCGACCGCCGCTGTTGTTGGGGCTGCTGTCGGGACTGTTGTTGGGGCTGCTGTCGAGGCTGCCGCCGTATGCGCCGGCTCGGCAGCGGAAGCGGCGGTCGGTGCTGCAACCGGGGCAGTTGGCGCGGTGATCGGTGCAGCCGCCGGCAGTGGTGCGGGCACCGCGGTCAGTTTCGCCGGTTCGTGGCGCGGCACCGGTTGCGGTTTGACGGCCAGAATCGGTGTGTCGGTGTGAAAGTCGTCCCAATTAAGCATGTCGATATCCTGATTAACTCTTGTTGCTCATTAAGTCGTCGGTGGTTGATGGTGGCCGGCACGCTGCCACGCTGCCACGGCGAGTATTCGCGGTGACACCCCGCCGGCGCTCACGCCCCGCCTATTGGCAAGCCTCGCAGTCCGGATTGTCGATGGCGCAGGCCGCCGGCACCGGGGCGGGCGCGCCCAGCGCCCCGCTGGCCGCGGTCGACGCCACCGCGTTCAAGGTGCCGGTGGTTACCGTCGATTTCTCCGTGCTGGTGGCGGCCAGCGAGCGCAGGTAATAGGTAGTTTTGAGTCCCAGATACCAGGCCATGCGGTAGGTGAGGTCGAGCTTTTTGCCGTTCGCCCCGGCGATATACAGGTTCAGGCTCTGGGCCTGATCGATCCATTTCTGCCGGCGGCTCGCGGCCTCGACAATCCACTTGGGTTCGATCTCGAACGCGGTCGCGTAGAGCGCCTTGAGATCGGCCGGGATGCGATCGATGGGCTGCACCGAGCCGTCGAAGTACTTGAGGTCGTTGACCATCACTTCGTCCCACAGGCCGCGGGCCTTGAGATCGTGCACCAGGTAGCTGTTGACGACGGTGAATTCGCCGGACAGATTCGATTTGACGTACAGGTTCTGGTAGGTCGGCTCGATGGACTGGCTGACACCGGTGAT
>JBPPNE010000332.1:0-9724 GCA_051306415.1 Porticoccaceae bacterium | reverse complement strand
AGCAGCTTCACAATGAACTATGAAATCAGCCCGCTACGCTGGTATTTGAAAAAAGCCGCCAGAAGAATAACGATTGCGGCAGGCGCGAATCTGGCGAAGATTCGTCGGGCTTCACCGGGCACCCCGCAGATCCGCGTTCTGACTTACCATCGCTTCAGCCAGCAAAAATTCGATCCGGTTGCAGTGAGACCGCAGGACTTTGAGCAACATTTGCGATGGCTAAAGAGCAATGTCGATCTGCTCGACCAGGCAACTTTTCAGAGGGCCTGTTCAGGCGATGCCAACCTTGGCCGCGACGCCGTTCTTCTTACCGTGGACGATGGTCATCGCTCATTCTTTGAACATGCCTGGCCCCTGCTTGAGGCTTACGAAGTGCCGGCCATCCTATTCGTTTGTCCGGGTCTGATCGAAACCGAAAGTCCAAGCCGGAAGTTCATGACTTGGGACCAGCTCAGGACGGTCTCCCGCGGGGGTATCACCGTCGCCTCCCATGGCCATAGTCATCGCTCCTTGGGGAGACTCGAACCCGCTGTTGCCGAGCAGGACGTTCTCAGCGCGCGCGCTGCTGCAGCAACAGCTAAATGTAGACAACCCCTTTTTTGCCTTTCCCTTTGGGACACGAAAGGATTTTTCGCTGTCGCTGGCGGACATGCTGTTAAGCCATGGTTACCATTTTTGTTTCACCTCGATACATGGCTCCTGTGAGCCGATGATGAAAGCCAATCTTTTTCCCCGGTTAAAAATAGAATCCGGCGAATCATTGAACGTGTTTACGGCTATCGTGAAGGGATACCTGGATGCCTGGCACCTGATTGATAACAGGGTGTGGTGGCTACAGCAAAATGGACATTATTGAGGCCGCTCTGATGAGAAAATTGCCTGTTGAAGCCATCATCTCCGTCACCAATCGTTGTGATGCCCGCTGTAGCATGTGCAATATCTGGCGGCTTGATCGCGATGAGCTGCTGACCGCCGAAGATTATCGCAACCTGCCGAAATCCTTGAAGAACGTCAACATTACCGGCGGCGAAGCACTGCTCAGACCGGACATCGTCGAAATCGTGCACTCAGTCTATGAAAGCGCGGGGAAGCCGCGAATCATTCTTGCGACCAACGGCTTTCGCCCAGAGAAAACCGTCGAGCTGATTGAAACGATTCGGAAATTCGCCCCCGATTTAGGCGTGGCTGTCTCGCTCGATGGAATTGAAGGGCATCACGATCGCATGCGCGGCGTGCCTCGCGCCTTCAGCCGTGCTGTCCAAACGCTGCAAGGACTGATCGCCGCCAAGGTGACGGACCTCCGCATCGGGTTTACCGCGACGGCACAGAATATCGAGCAACTGCCGTTGGTTCATCGCCTGGCACAGGAGCTTGGCGTAGAGTTCACCGCGACCATCGCCCAGGAGTCGGAAACCTACTACGCAATCAAAGGGCTTGAAAAAGTACCGGACGAGAAGGTCGCCAGCGCCTTTGGCCATCTGATCGACTGCAACCTCCGCTCTTTCGTCGTCAAGGATTGGTTCCGCGCTTATTTCGCCCAGGGTGTGATTCATTTTTCCCGCCACGGCAAGCGAATGACGGCATGTTCGGCGGCGACCGATTTTTTCTATCTCTCGCCTCAGGGCGATATCCATCCGTGTCTGACCTTGCCCAACAAAATTGGCAACATCAGGAGCGCGCCCTTTGAAACCTTGTGGCGTAGTGAAGAAGCCCGCTCTGCGCGTTCGATAGCCAATCAATGCCAGGCTTGCTGGATGGTCTGCACGGCCCGCACGGAGCTCAAAAAGGCTCCCGCTCGTGCGGTGTCCTGGGTCGTGAGAGAGAAGTTTGTCCGCCATGCGCGATCCCTTCGTGCGACGGTCAGCTTGGACAATTCGTGACAGCGTCGCCCGTCGCCTCTCCCCACACCGGCGTGATTCCTGTTCTTCACCTTCTCAACGGTGAGCAGTATTCCGGGCTCGAGCGGGTGGTCGATCATCTGGCGGAACTGGCCCCCAGCCATGGATTTCGATTACACCTCGTCTGCCTTAGACACGGTGAAATGCCTGATCGTTTGAAGACCCGGCAGGCGCGGCTACATTTTGTCAACATGCGTAACCGGGTGGATATCAGCTGTATTCCGGTGATACGTCGCATTGCCGCGTCAGAGGGATGTCAGTTAGTGCACTCGCACACGGTTCGCAGCGGGCTGATTGCGCATGCGCTGCGATTCGTATTGCCGCTACCCTGGATTCATCACGTCCACAGTCCCGCCCGGTACGAATCGGAGAACAGGTGCCTCAATTACACCAACTACCTCGTGGAACGAGCCGTTCTGCCCAAGGCAACTCACCTGCTGCCGGTATCGGAGGGGCTGAGGGATTACATCCGAACTTGCTACGGAATTGATGATCGAAGTATTACCGTGGTTCGCAACGGAGTCGAGTCGATCAGTTTGGGTGATCCGGTTATGCGCGATGCGGCAGCACCGAAAACCATTGGCATCATCGGCCTTTTCGGTCCGCGGAAAGGGGTTGAAGTGCTGTTGCAGGCGTTCGCGCTGCTGGTCGCCAAGGGGCTGAATGCCCGTTTGAAATTGGTTGGCGGGTTTGTCGATGAGCCTTATCGGCAATCCGTGATGCAACTCGTTGATCATGCCGGGCTCGCTTCCAGAGTTGAGTTTGCTGGTCACCAGGACAATATCAACGAACAACTCGCGGCGCTGGATGTTTTTGTCATGCCCAGCCTGTATGGCGAGGGCTTACCGATGGCGCTGCTCGAAGCGATGGCGATGGGGTGCAACATCGTGGCTTCGAGCATTGAGGGGCCGGGTATTACCGAGGTGGTGGATGAGGGTAATTGCGCTCTTCTGGTTCCACCGGGAGACCCAGTTGCATTGGCAGATGCTCTCGAAACTGCGGTTGCCGACGACATTCGCAATGTCGCGCGTGCGACCGCGGCGCGCGAGCGGCAGCGGGCCCTGTATCAAGTCGATGTAATGGCAAAAGCCGTCTTTGACCTTTACTCCCGGTATCTGCGCTGATTCAGTTCAAGCAAACCGCTGGCGCGAAAATCCATCAACTAAGGTAGCAAATCGCCCGACGCTCCACTGCGATGACGCTCCCGCTTTATCCGCCAGGCCACCTTGGCTATCGTCGAGGGAACCTTGCGCCCGGCTATTTTTTGGGCTCCGGAAACAGCATGCCGAAAATCGTCTGGTAGGCGTCGTCGTTGGCGAGCCCCATGATCATGCCCGCCCGGGCATCGCGGAAGTAGCGCTCGAACGGCAGTCGTGCAGCGAAGGCGGTGCCGCCAAACATCGTCATCAATTCCTGAGTTACGAACACCGCCGCTTCGGAGTAGCTGACCTTGGCTTGCAGGTAGGGCAGGGGTGCCTGCACCTGACGGCATCGCCGGCGGCGGCCGCCACATGCAACAGCGCGCGGGCCGCTTCGATGCGGGCACTGAGCTCGGCCATGCGTCGCTGGTTGATGGCGTTGTCGAGGCGCCGTGCGCCACTGGGACAGCGTTTCGGGGCTTCCACACAGGCGATCTCGTAGGCGCCGGCGGCCACACCCAGATAGGCTGCACCATAGGTTAGCGCCACCACCGGCATCATCATCGCACCCAGATATTTGAGGCCGGCGTGCTCGTCGCCGATGCGGTTGGCCTCTGGAACGACGCCGCTGAAGCGCATCGGCATGCTGTTGTTGCCGCGCATACCGAGTCCGTGCCAAGGCTCCAGGGTTTTCCAATCGATCTTGTCGGCTTCGACCAGTAACGCGGTGAGCTGGTTGGGCTTGGCGTCGGCACCGACGCGGCAGAGCATGAAGTAATGGGTGGCCTCACCGGCGGAAGTCACATAGGACTTGCGGATGCCGTCGAGGCGATAGCCCTCCGCGGTCTTCTCGACCGCCGAAAGCTGCATGCCGGGCACCCAGTCGTCACCTTTGCCTGAGGTCTCGCCGCCGGCCACGGTGCAAAAAACCTTGCCCTCCGCGATGCCTTTGACGACACCCTGGCGCTGGGCGTCGCTGGGCATCCGGCTGATCAGCTCGGCTGCCTCCACATGCATTTTGTAGCACATGCCGGTGGAGGGACATTTTTTGGCGATTTCATCGACCACCAGGCAGGTGGTCAGCAGATCGGCGCCCACACCGCCATCGGCGACACTGACGCGCAGCTTCCACAACCCGGCGTCCCGCAGCGCGGCGAGGGATTGGCGCGGGAAGGCGCGCTCGCTATCGGTGCTGGCGGCGCGCGGGCCGACCGCGTGGGTGGCGACCTCGCGGGCGACAGCGCGCCAATGTTGTTGCTGTTCGGTGAGCGGCAGATAGGTCATGGCGGGTTCCTCGGAGCGTTATTGTCGAGTTATGGGTTCAAGCCGGTGCCGGCGCCGGATTGGGTTTGCGGGGCGCCGCCAGCCAGAGGCCGATGGGCGATACCAAGGCCATGATGAAACCGGTTGCCAGCATTGCCTGATAATCGCCAGTGATATCGTACAACCAGCCACCGAGCCAGGCGCCGAGCGCCGCGCCCAGCGAGCCCGAAATCGCCAGCGTGCCGAAAATCGACGGGAAAAACGGACTCGCGAACAGATCGCGCGAGGTAGCCGGGTAGATGGGCGCGTTGGCACCGTAGCCGAAGCCGGCAAAGATCGCGAAACCCACCGCGAGCCACAGCAGCGCCGTCCACCAACCGAGGGCGGCGAGGGCGAGCACCGCCAGCACATTGCTGACGGCGGCAAACGTATAGGCCCACTCGCGGCCGATGCGGTCGGACAGCCGGCCCCAGAATAGTTGGCCGGCAATACTGGAAATGCCGATAGTGCCGGCGATAAAGGAACTCTGGGCTTTGGGAATGCCATGGTCCACCATGAAGGCGAACTGATGGATGAGCAGAATCTGCGCCAGACAGGCGCCGGTGAGGAAAGAAAACCCGGCGTACCAGAAACGCGGCGAACGCAGTGCCGTCGACAACAGCCATTCATGCGTGGGTACCGGCGTGGTCGGGGTTGTCGCCGCCGTGGTAGCGGATCGCCGCGGCCGTTCCGGTACGCGCAGCAGCCACCAGGCCGAGGGAATGATCCACAGCGGCCCCAGCAGCGCGAGCCACAGGAAGGTCTGGCGCCAGCCGACGCTTTCCACCAGCGCGTTGATCGCTGGCACGCCGACCAAGATGCCGAAACCCACGCCGGCCAGCGCAAAACCTAGAGCGGTGCCCAAGCGCTCGGGATAACAGCGCTCGACGGTGACGATGAAGGGCACCCAGCCGGCCATCGCGATGCCGAAAGCACTGATCACACCGAAGCTGAGATAGAGCTGCCACCAAGTCTGAATCAGCGCGGTGAGGGCGAGCCCAATGCTGAAGACCAGGCCGCCGAGGGCGATAACCCGGCGCGCCCCCATGCGCTCGATCATGCGGCCATTGAGGGGCCCCGAAAAACCATGCACCAGACTCATTACCGAGATCGCACCGGCGGTGAGCGAGCGGCTCCAGCCCATGTCCTCGACCAGGGCCACCAGAAAGACCGAATAGGCGAACCAGACGCCGTAGACGACGCCGAGGGTGACAAAAGCCACGGCCACCGCGGTGGGGCCGTGCGGATTGCGATGCGGCATGAAGTCTTCTTAAATTTTTGTTGGCAACGGCGGCACCCTCGCCCTAGCGCCGCGTTACCGTCGGATGGGCGCGAGGACGTCGCCCGAAAAACCTAGGGGCGTATTTCGTACAGCGCGTTCAGCGGGTGCTTGATCGGCAGTCGGCGCACCGACGCAAAACCCGCCGCATCGCAGAATTCCCGCACCCGCGATTCCGGCAGTCCGACGGTGCCCAAGCCTTCGCCGCCCTGTGCGAGCGACGTGGTCATGCAGAAGTGCAGACTCGCGCCCAGTTTGAATACCGCCAGCGGCCCGCTGTTGTCGGCCGGGTCATCGGTGCAGTCGATATCCATCAACACATAGATACCGTCGTCCTTCACTGCGCGGCGCAACGCGCGGATGCCGCCGCGGGGATCGGCCATGTCGTGGATCACATCGAAGGTGGCGACCACATCGAACTGGCCGTCAACGCCCTTGGCGAAATCCGCGATGTCAAAGCGGGTGCGGTTCTCCACCCCGGCTGCGCGGGCGTTCTCACGGGCCTTGTCGATATTGCCCGGAAAAATATCGAAGCCGTGAAAGCTCGCCGTGGGAAAGCGCTGCGCCATCTCGATGGTCGAGCGTCCCGCGCCGCAGCCGAAGTCCGCGAAGCTACCGCCCGCGTCCAGCTTGGCGACGACCTCGGGCATCTCCGGCAGCCACTGGCTCACCAAGTTGTTCTTGTAGCGCACACAGGTATTGTGTTCGAGCCCCTCCCAGAAGTCCGCGTTGTAGCGCGAGTAGTCGATGCCGCCGCCCTCGCGGAAAGAGCGCAGCAAATCCTGGTAGGGATCGAGTATCGCGTTGAACATGCGGAACAAACCACCCTGATACAGCGGCCCGCCGACGTCCACCAGCGCTGGCTTGTGTGCTTCGGGCACCGAGACCTTGCGCGTGACCTTGTCGAAATCCAAATAGCCCGCGAGCGAGATGCCGTAGATCCACTCGCGTAGATAGCGTTCGTTGAGGCCAGTCGCGGCCGCCAGCTCCGCGCTGGTCAGCGCGCCCTTGTCGGCAATAGTCTTGAACAGATCGAGGCGGTCGCCGATGGCGCACAGGCGAATCGCCATCATGCCGGTGGCGTGGTCGATGACCTTGCCGACAAAGGCCATGGGATCGGTGTTTGCTGTGGTCATACATACCCCCGTTGGATTTTTGATTGGGTGCTGGCCGTCACTATAACCAAGATTGGCGAGCGTAACGGCGCAACCAAAAATAAAGTGAGTCCACTATTCCAGCACGCCCATTATCAATAGTGTAAGGCCGGTCAGTAACGCAACGCCGGGGTCGGCGCCTTGTCCTGCAACAGCTATTCGCCGACGCTGCGGGTGCGAAAGCTCAGCGGGTCGTGCAACGTCAGCGCGCTCACATCGCGCCAGAAGCGATCCAGATTCTGTTCCCGCAGCCCCGAGCGCGCCACAGGCGGCGAACACGTCCTGACAGACTCGCAACCCGGTGTGGGTCGCGACGATCTTGGTCTGGGACACCGCCACCGACGCCACCGATGCCTCCGCGCGCAGTGGCGCCATATCCGCCGCCGCGCGCACGGCGAGCGCCGCATCGACCTTGCGGGCAGCCTCGTGGATCAGGGCTTCCGCTGCCGCCAGGTGCGACGCCGATTTGCGCCAGGATGTGGGGATCATCCACCGCGCACTCGAAACTGAGCCCGGGCCAGGGGTAGGCGCGGGTGGTGGTGCGGACGTAATGCGTGGCCTCGCGCAGCGCACCTTTGGCGGCACCGATGAAAATCGCGGTGAAACCGATTTGGGTGATGGGGCCGAGCAGATTGGTCTGCGCCATCTGCCGGTCGGCGCCCACCAGCGTCGGAATCAGCATTGCGCTCGGCGCAAACACCTTGTCGAACAACGTGGTGCCGCTGCCGGTACCACGCTGCCCCATGGCGTCCCAGTCGTCCACGATCTGCAGCCCGGGGGCGTCGCGGCGCACGATGGCGAGCGCCATGTTGCCGTCCATCATACCGATCACCGCCACCAGATCCGCAGCCAGCGAGCCGGTGGAAAAGAACTTGCGGCCGCTGATGTGCACACCGCCGTCGACCGGCGCCAAGGTCAGGTCGTAGCCCTTCTTGGGGTCATTGGACTTTTCCGACGCGGCGTTACCGAGAAACCGCTGGTTGGTGAGAATGTCGTCGTACACCGCGCGCTTCAGCGCCTCCGGCGCCAGCTCATCCAGAAAGGACGCGCCGAGCAGACAGTGCACCAGAAACATCTGGCCGATGGCGGGGTTGCCCTGGGCCAGCAGCACAATGGCTTGGGTGATGTCGGCGCACGAAGCACCGAGGCCGCCGTAACTTTTGGGAATGGAGAATCCCAGCAGGCCGCTCGCCTTGAGCTGATCCATTTCCTCGGCCGGATATTGGTTGTCGCGGTCGCGCTGGGGATAGGTCTTGGCAAAAGTAGTGGACAGGCGCTCGATATGCGTCAGCGCCTCGCGGCTATCTTTAAAGTTCATGACGGTTTCCTCGGGAAGGCATGATCAATCGCTCGGCTTCGATGACTGCCGTGTATCGTTCGCGACGGCGGCCAAACACCAATGACTAAAAAATGCCGGCAGTGACCGGCACTCGGATCAGAAGCCGGGCTCTACCGGCTCGGCCCCTAACAACACCGCGCCCGCGGAGTGATGGAAGCCGCGGCGGGCGTCGATGGCGGCGATGATGGCGTGGATGTTGGACAGGCAGCGCTCGAGCGCATGACCCTGCATGAAGGCCGCCCGCGAGCCCTTGACGTAGAGAAGGCTGATCATCTCGCGGGCGACATCGCCGGCGTAGAAACTCGATGCATAGAGCTCGGCCTTCACTTCGCGGGAGACTGGCTCGCCGGCGCTGATCGCGCGCCAAACGCCGTCGAACGCTCCGATACAGCCGGCGCGGATAGCGCGCAGCGCAGCAGAAGCATTGGCAATGGCGATCTGGGTTTCGGTTTGGTCTTTCAGCGCCTTGCCGGTCACTGATGAGACTTTGCTCTTGATTTCGAGGGTCGCCGCTTCAATCGCGCCTTTCAGCACACCGACCGCTACCGCCGCGAAGATCGGCAAGGTCAGCAGCATCGGTGAATGGCGGTACATGGTGCGGTCGATCAACGGCGTGCTGCCGGAGATCTGCGCCATAGCGCTCGGCACGAACAGATCCTTCACTGTCACCTGGTTGCTACCGGTGCCACGCATGGCGGCGGAGTTCTGCCAGGTCTGCGCGATCTTGGTCTGCGCCGTCGGCACCAGAAACAGGCGCACCTCGGGACGGCCGTTGACTAGGAGGGGACTGTCACCGTCCATTACCCGCGCTGCCAGCGTACACCAGAGTGCGTCTTCAAAACCGGTGACAACTGGCCAGAAACCGCTCAGCCTGTAGCCACCTTCGGTCGACACGGCCGTCGCCAGCACGACAGCGGAAAACCCGAAATGGCGATCCGGCTCGGCGTACAACTGTTGCCGTTCTGCCTCCGGGAGGATCGCCGCCAGCAGACAGGCCGGCATCGAGTTGACCATGTACCAGCTCACCGCCGGATCGGCCCCGGCAATCTCCACGGTGGCGTCGAAGGCCTCCGAGGGGGTGACTTCGAGCCCGCCGACTTCCTGTGGCGCAAACATCCGGAACAGGCCGGCTTTACCCACGGCAGCTACTACTTCCGGTGCGAGTCGGGCGCTCGCCCTCGCGGCGGTACTCGCTGATCAGAGGTTGTAACGCGCGGGCGGCCTCGACGATGGATTGACTACTCATGATTTACTCCTATTGATGTTAAAAATTCTGTTGCCACCGCGCGAAACTGGGACCTGAACATTTGCTCAAGCGGCCATATTCTGCTTGACAGGGTTCGCTCGACAGGATTTTGCTTATATAGGCAAATCGTGCGGTTCAGTGTGGCTGGCGAGAATTCCCGCAGCGGGCGGGATGCCAGACAAGTCGGTAGCGCTGGTGGGAGGCGAACGGAGCCTAACCGAAGTCGTCTCCCCAGCCTACTAGTGGACTGTAACGTTTAAATAGGGAGTATCATTACGCCTGCGGAGGGCGTGATGAAACTGAGCAAGAGCGAACGCATGGAACTGCAGCGACAAGCCGGTGCGAGGAACGGTCGAGCCGATTCGGC
>JBPPNE010000331.1:0-12061 GCA_051306415.1 Porticoccaceae bacterium | reverse complement strand
GATGCCAGCGGCCAGTCGCTTGATCATGCTGCCTGGGAAGCGCGGATGGAACACGCCGCCAGCGCCGGGCAGCGCGTGCTGGCGCTGGCGCGCAGCGAGATGGCTGCCGGCACGACGGCGCTTGCCATGGCTGACATCACCCGGCGCTTCACCTTGCTGGGGCTGGTCGGTCTCATTGATCCGCCGCGCGAGGAGGCCATTGCGGCCGTGGCTGACTGCCAGCGTGCCGGGGTGCGGGTCAAGATGATCACCGGCGACCACGTCGTCACCGCGGCGGCCATCGGCCGGCAATTGGGGCTGAATGCCGATCGAGCGCTCACTGGCGAGGCCGTGGCAGCGTTGGATGAGCAGGCGCTCCGGCGCTGTGCACGCGAGACCGATGTGTTCGCCCGCGCCAGCCCCGAGCACAAGCTGCGCCTGGTGGCCGCCTTGCAGGCCCAGGGCGAGCTGGTCGCCATGACCGGCGATGGTGTCAACGACGCCCCGGCGCTGAAGGCCGCTGACATCGGCGTGGCGATGGGACACAAAGGTACCGATGCCGCCCGCGAAGCCGCCGATCTGGTGCTCACCGATGACAATTTCGCCACCATCGCCCACGCCGTGCGCGAGGGTCGCGTGGTGTACGACAACATCAAGAAATCGCTGCTGTTCATTCTGCCGACCAACTTTGGGGAGGCGGGCGTGATCCTGATCGCAATCTTTGCCGGTCTTGCGCTGCCGGTCACCGCCGGTCAGATTTTATGGGTGAACATGATCACGGCGGTGACGCTGGCGCTGGCGCTGGCTTTCGAGCCGGCCGAGCCGGGCGTCATGAAGCGGCCACCGCGCCCACCCACGGAACCCTTGATCACCGGCGTACTGGCTTTCCGTATCGCCTATGTGAGCTTCCTGATGATCGCGGTGACCTTCACTGTCTTTGAGTGGGAGCTGGCGCGTGGCAGCAGCCTCGAAGTGGCGCGCACGGCGGCGGTGAACATGCTGGTGGTCGGCGAACTGGTCTATCTGTTCAACGTACGCCACTTCATTGCTCCGGCTTTCAGTTGGGAGACCTTCACTGGCAACAAGGTGGCCTTGGCAATGGCTACCTTGTCGATCGGTTTTCAGCTTCTGTTCACCTACACCTCACCGATGCAGCAGTTGTTCCACACCGCGGC
Organism: Porticoccaceae bacterium; assembly: GCA_051306415.1. GTDB lineage: Bacteria > Pseudomonadota > Gammaproteobacteria > Pseudomonadales > Porticoccaceae > CBDDRG01. The sequence continues at coordinate 10,907 of JBPPNE010000331.1, read as the reverse complement.
GCTGGACTCTGCTTCCTGGCTAGTCATACTCGCCCTTGGTTTGGGCAAATTTCTTGCCGTAGAGGCAGAAAAAACCCTACTGCGTTGCATGCAGGTGCGGAGTCTGTGAATGCGTCCGTTGCTCACCTTGATCTTCTCGGTACGGGCTGCCGTCATGCGAAGCAAAATCCACCGGGTGCGGCAAGGCACAGGAGTTGCCATGAAGCCTCTGCAAGCGATGGAATCACCATGAAGGTCGAGCGCGAGGCACTGGAAAAGATACTCTCCCGCCACCGGCGCGATCCGCATAGCCTCGTCCAGATTCTGCGCGAAACGCAGGATCTGATCGGCTGGCTGCCACGGGATCTGCTCGGCGAGCTGGCCCGCGAACTGAAGCTGCCCCTGGTCCATGTGGAAGGGGTGGTCGGTTTCTACCGCTTCTTTCACACCCGTCCGGTGGGACACTACCGGGTGCTGTTCAGCGACAATATCACTGACCGCATGCGGGGCAGCGCGGCCTTGATGGCCGATCTGTGTGGCCGCTTGGAGATTGAACCTGGCCAACTGAGCCCTGACGGACTGGTGAGCGTGGACCTCACCTCCTGCACCGGCCTGTGCGACCAGGGCCCCGCGCTGCTGGTCAACCACCGCCATGTGATCACCCGCCTCGACGCGTCCAAGGTGGCGCAGATGGCCGAGCTCATTCGCAGCGAAGTACCGGTGCCGTTGTGGCGGCAATCGTGGTTCACTATCGATGACAACATCCGCCGCGCCGACGTGCTGCTGGGCATGCCGCTGATACCCGGCGCGGCCATCGCGGCGGCGCTGGCGCGCGGCGCGCAGGCTGCGCTTGATGAGATGAAGCACTCGAATCTGCGCGGCCGCGGCGGCGCCGGCTTTGCCACCGGGTTGAAGTGGGAGCTGTGCCGCAATGCGCCCGGTTCGACCCATTACGTGGTGTGCAACGCCGACGAAGGCGAGCCCGGCACCTTCAAGGATCGTGTGCTGCTTGCGCGCCATGCTGACGACATCTTCGAAGGCATGACGGTGGCCGCACTCGTCATCGGCGCCCGGCAAGGGCTGCTCTATCTGCGCGGCGAGTACCGCTATCTGCTGGAGCCCTTGCAGGCGGTGCTGCAGCGGCGCCGTGATCAACAGCTGCTCGGCGCCGCTATCCTCGGCCAGGCGGGATTCGATTTCGACATCGCCATCCACGTCGGTGCCGGTGCCTACGTGTGTGGCGAGGAGTCCGCCCTGATCGAGTCACTCGAAGGCAAGCGCGGCACGCCGCGCATCCGCCCGCCATTTCCGGTGGAGTGCGGCTATCTGGGCCAGCCGACCAGCGTCAACAACGTCGAGACCTACTGCGCCGCCGCACAGATCGCCGTTCATGGCAGCACTTGGTGGGCAGGCATCGGTACGCCCAAATCCACCGGCACAAAAATCCATTCGGTTTCGGGCGACTGCGAGCGGCCCGGCATCTACGAATACCCGTTCGGCACGCGCATCGGGCGCATCCTCGAAGATTGCGGTGCACGCGATACCCAGGCGGTGCAGGTTGGCGGCCCCTGGGCGTCTGCCTGTCCGCGTTCGAGTTCGGCCGCCGCATCGCCTTCGAGGATCTGCCGACGGCGGGCGCCTTCATGGTGTTCGACCGCAGCCGCGATATGTTCGAGGTGGCGCGCAACTTCGCCCATTTCTTCGCGCACGAAAGCTGCGGTTTCTGCACGCCCTGCCGGGTCGGTACCGCGCTGGTGGTCAAGCGTATGGACAAATTGGCGAATGCCAACGGCGGGGGGCGCGGTTCACGGTACGACATTGACGTGCTGTTCGAGATCGACCGGCTGATGCACGCCACCACCCACTGTGGTCTGGGCGCGTCGGCCTGCAATCCGCTGCGCGACACCCTCGCCAAGTTCCGCCCCGCCTATGAGCGCCGGCTGCAATCGCTGCAGTTCGAGCCCGGCTTCGACCTCGATGCCGAATTGTCGATTGCACGTCGCCTGACCGACCGCGACGATCCGGCGGCGCACCTGGAGATTCCACCATGAGCGATCAGCACGACATCGATGCGATGAGCACAGCGTCCTGCAGCCCCGCCACCTTTTCACTCGACGGCGAGGAGGTTGAATTTCAGGCAGGCGAAACCATTCTGCTGGCCGCCACGCGCCACGGCCGCTACATTCCGCACCTGTGCTGGCACCCGGAGTTTGCGCCGCAGGGTTCCTGTCGCCTGTGCACGGGTGAAGGTCAACGGCCGCTCCGGTGCCGCCTGCACCGTGCGACCGGCGGCAGGGCAGCTGGTGGAAAGCGACACCGGGGAGATTAACGCACAGCGCAAGATGTTGCTGCAGATGCTGTTTGTCGAGGGCAACCATTTTTGCCCAAGCTGCGAGAAGAGCGGCAACTGCCTGCTGCAGGCGACCGCCTACCAGATGGGCATGGAGGGCCCGCACTTCGAGGAGTTCTATCCCGACCGTCCGGTCGATGCCAGCCACCCCGACATCCTGCTCGACTTCAACCGCTGCATCCTCTGTGAGCTGTGCGTGCGTGCCAGCCGCGACCTTGACGGTAAAAACCTCTTCGCCATCGGCGGCCATGGCATCGGCACGCAGTTGCTGGTCAACAGCGCAAGCGGCCGGCTTGGCGACACCGACATGGCACTCGACGACCGCGCTGCGAGCATCTGTCCGGTGGGGGTGATCCTGCCCAAGCGGCGCGGTTTTGCAGTGCCGATCGGCCAGCGCCGCTTCGACCTGAAGCCGGTCTCGCAGCAAGTCAGGCGCATGAGGATGGAGAAACAGCATGACCACAAGCACCCCGTTGCCGCCCTCGCCCCCGCCGCGCAAGCTCAAGGTGGCCACCGTCTCGCTGGCCGGCTGCTTTGGCTGCCACATGTCCTTCCTCGACATCGACAAACGGCTGTTCGAGCTGATCGAGCATATCGAGTTCGACCGTTCGCCCTTCACCGACATCAAGGAGCTCAGCCAGTGTGACATCGGCTTGATCGAGGGTGGCCTGTGCAATGCAGAGAATGTGCTGGTGCTGCGCGAGTTCCGCGAGCATTGCAAGACGCTGGTGGCGGTGGGTGCCTGTGCCATCACCGGCGGGCTGCCGGCGCAGCGCAACCGCTTCGACGTGGGCGAGCTGCTGACCGAGGTGTACCGCACGCGACCGGGCTTGCGTGCGAACAGCCGGATTCCCGACGACCCCCAATTGCCGCTGCCGCTGAACCGGGTGCATCCGATCCACGAGGTGGTGCATGTGGACTACTTCTTGCCCGGTTGCCCACCGTCGGCCGCCGCCTTCTGGTCCTTCCTGAATGATCTGATGGCTGGGCGCACACCGCATCTGGGCCATGGCCTGTTGCACTACGACTGAGGGGGACGCGGATGACTTTCGATCTCGAAACGGCCGCCCAGCCACAAGGTCTGCGCCGGGTGGCGATCGACCCGGTGTCGCGGGTCGAAGGCCATGGCAAGGTGACGATACTGCTGGACGAACAGCAGCGCGTGCAGCAGGTGCGGCTGCACATCGCCGAATTCCTTGGCTTCGAGAAGTTCATCGAGGGGCCGCCCTACTGGGAGGTGCCGGTGATGGTGCAGCGGCTGTGCGGCATCTGCCCGGTATCCCACCACCTGGCGGCCTGCAAGGCGCTGGACCTGGTGATTGGTGCGGTGCCCACCCCTTCGGCCGCCAAGATCCGCCGCCTGATGCACTACGGGCAGGTGATACAGAGCAATGCGCTGCACTTCTTCCACCTGTCGTCCCCCGACCTGCTGTTCGGCTTTGATTCTGATTTGAACCGACGCAACATCGTTGGCGTGGCCGAAAAGCATCCCGATATCGCCAAAAAAGGTGTGCTGTTGCGTAAATTTGGCCAGGAGGTGATCCGCGTCACCGCTGGCAAGCGCGTGCATGGCACCGGCTCGGTGCCGGGCGGCATGAACAAGCATGTGAGCGTCGAAGATCGAGCGCTGCTGCGGCGAGATCTGGTCCAGATGATCGAGTGGGCACAGGACGCGGTGAACATCGCCAAGCAGCTCCATGCGCAGAATCCCGCGCTCTATGACAGCTTCGGCAGTGTGCCGGCCGCCATGCTGTCGCTGGTGCGCGCCGACGGGGCGATGGAGCTTTACGACGGTGTGCTGCGGGTTCGCGATGCGGCCGGCCAACTCATCGTCGACGGCGTCAGCGACCAGAGCTACCTCGACCTGATCGAAGAGGAGGTCAAGCCCTGGACCTACATGAAGTTCCCCTACCTGCGCAGCCTCGGGCCGCAGCTCGGCTGGTATCGGGTCGGGCCGCTGGCGCGCATCCAGAACTGCGACTTCATCCCCAGCCCGCTGGCCGAAGCGCAGCGGCGCGAGTTCCTCGATTGGGGCCGGGGCGAGCCGATCCACGGCGCGCTGGCCTACCACTGGGCGCGCATGATCGAGGTGCTGCACGCGATGGAGGTCATCGCCGAGTTGCTCGACGACCCGGACATTCTGGCCGGCGAGCTGATCTCATCGGGACAGCGCCAACGCGAAGGCATCGGTGTGATCGAGGCGCCGCGCGGCACCCTGATCCACCATTACGCAGTGGGCGACAACGACCTGGTGACGATGTGCAACCTGATCGTCGCCACCACCCACAACAACCAGGCCATGAACGAGTCCGTGCGCTCGGTCGCGCGCCAGTATCTGGATGGACGTGAGCTCAGCGAAGGGCTGCTCAATCATATCGAGGTGGCAATCCGCGCCTACGACCCCTGCCTCTCCTGCGCTACCAATGCGCTGGGGCAGATGCCGCTGGAGGTGACGCTGGTTGAGTCACAGGGTGAGTTGATCGACCGTGTCGTCCGGTCGCAGCGCGGCGACCTGCAGCGCGGCCTGGGTGCAGCCGGGGGAGCGCCGCCATGACGCCATGCACCCAACCCGTGGCGCCCGTGCTGGTGTTCGGCTGGGGCAATCCGAGCCGCGGCGACGACGCGCTCGGACCGATGCTGCTTGAGCAGCTGGATGCGCTGCTCGCCGCCACGCCGCTGAGGGGTGTTGAGCTTCTGACCGACTTCCAGTTGCAGGTGGAGCATGCACTCGACCTGGTGGGTCGCCAGCAGGTGCTGTTCGTCGATGCCAGTCTGAACTGCGTTGCACCCCTCGAAGTGACGATGCTGACAGCGGCGCGCGATCTCAGCTTCAGCACCCATGCCATGTCGCCGCAGGCGGTGATGCAGGTATTTCGCGACCTGCACGGCATCGAGCCACCGTCATGCACGCTGCTGGCGATCCGCGGCGAGCGCTTTGAGCTCGGTGAGCCACCCAGCGCGGCGGCCCTGTCGAACCTGGCGCTGGCCATGGTCTGGTGCCGGCGCTGGCTGGCGGCGCAAAACTCCTCTGGTGCATCGATGATCCCCGACGAGACGGCTCATGCATGAGTTGAGCCTGGCCGGGGAGATCCTGCGCCTGGTGGAAAGCGCCGCCGCACGCGAGCAGTTCCGCTGCATTGCGCATCTGCGTCTGGAGGCGGGCGCACTGGCTGGCGTCGAAGTCAGCGCGCTGCGTTTCGCGCTCGATGCCTTGGCTCCCGGCACCTGCCTGGATGGTGCGCAGATCACCATTGATGAACCACCCGGACGCGCCTGGTGTCCGCGTTGCGTCACTGAGGTGACCATCGCCAGTCGGGCCGATCCCTGCCCGCAGTGTCTCGGCTATCCTGTTCACCCCACCGGCGGCACCGATCTGCGCGTGCTTGAGCTGATGGTGCAAGACGACTGAAGGAGAACATCATGTGTGCGATTTGCGGCTGCGACTCCCACGCCCACGGCGACCCGGCGGGCAGGCATCAGCATGGACATGGACCAGCGCAGGTCGCCCCCGATCCGGTCGCCGGCGTGCTGCACTATGGCGCCGGGCCGGCCGGGCCAGCCGGATTGAGCCCGCTGCGGGTGATCCAGCTCGAAGCTGACGTGCTGGGCGCCAACAAGCTGCAAGCCGTGCGCAACCGCGCGCACTTTGCGGCGCACGGCGTTACCGCTTACAACCTGCTCTCCAGTCCAGGCTCGGGCAAGACCACGCTGCTGTGCGCCACCATCGCAGCCCTCAAAAACCGCATGCCGGCTTGGCCGCTGGCGGTGATCGAAGGGGATCAGCAGAGCAGCCGGGATGCTGACCGCATTCGCGCCGCCGGCGCGCCGGCGATCCAGATCAACACCGGGCGCGGCTGCCACCTCGATGCACGGATGGTGGGTGACGCTTTTGCGCAGCTCGACCTGCACCGACAGACAGCGCTCCACTCCTCTGCCGGTCGCGGCGGGGCGCTGCTGTTCATCGAAAACGTTGGCAACCTGGTCTGCCCGGCGCTGTGGGATCTGGGCGAAGCCGCCAAGGTGGTGATCCTCTCGGTCACCGAGGGCGACGACAAGCCGATCAAATACCCCGACATGTTCGCCGCCGCCACACTGATGGTCATCAACAAGATCGACCTGCTGCCCTATGTCAATTTCGATCTGGCGGGCTGCATCGATGACGCCCGTCGGGTCAATCCCGATATCGAGGTGCTGCAGCTCTCGGCCACGCGCGGCGAGGGCATGCCGGCCTGGCAGGATTGGCTGCTGCGCGCAGACGCCGCGCTGCCAGCTCTCGCATGAACGAGCTTGCTTATTCGACCCGCCTGCCGCGTGCTGCACCCGCGCGGGTACTGGCCTGCGGTGCCTTTTTGAAGAACCGGGCCTGCCTGGTCGATGGCGACCAGCTGCACTGGTCACCGGTGCATGGCGATCTGGGTGATGCGGCAAACTGCGTGGCGCTGGAACAGTCGGTCGATTCGCTGCTGTCACTTGCGACTGGCCCGCTGCAGGCGGTGGCGCATGACCTGCATCCTGATTTTTACAGCACCCGTGTCCCGGTGGCGCTGGCCGAGCAGCTGCAGGTGCCAGCGATAGGCGTGCAGCACCACCATGCGCATATCGGCGTGGTGCTGGCCGAGCAGGCTGTTGCGGGGTCGGTAATCGGTCTGGCGCTCGATGGCTTCGGCCTCGGTGCCGATGGTGCCGCCTAGGGCGGCGAGCTGCTCTGGGTCGATGCCTCCCCGCGTTCGCAGCAGTGGCAGCGGCTGGATCATCTGGCGCCGCTGGCGCTGCCCGGGGGCGACGCGGCGGCGCGAGAACCCTGGCGTCTGGCGGCAGCGGTGCTGTTTGCGCTGGGCCGTGGCAGCGAGATCGAGCCACGGTTTGCCCCCCAGGTCGGTCCCGCCACCGCGCGGCTGCTGTGCGTCATGCTGCAGCGCGATCTGAACTGCCCCCGCAGCAGCAGTGCCGGGCGCTGGTTCGACGCCGCCGCTGGCGCGCTGGGCTTGAGCGTTCGGCAATCCTTCGAGGCCGAAGCGGCCATCGCGCTGGAGAAGCTGGCCAGCGGCTGGCTCATTGATCATCCTGACTTTGCATTCCACTGGAGCACGCTGGATTTGCACCCGATCGTGGCCGATCTTTTTGCACTGAAAAACCAAGGCAGCGAAGCCTGCGCACGCGGTGCGGCACAGTTTCACCTGGCGCTGGCCAGTGGTTTGGCGCAGCGTGCCATCGATGCGGCGGCGGCTCACGCAACCCGTCAGGTGGTGTTGGCCGGCGGTTGCCTGCTCAACCGCCTGCTGGGTGAGCGACTGCGCGCCAATCTGAATAGTGCGGGAATCACCGTGTTTGAACCGCAGGCCGCCGGTTGCGGTGACGCCGGCCTGGCACTGGGTCAGGCCTGGATCGCGGGCTGCGCGGCGCTTGCCGGCATGGATGCGTCGGTCGAACCCCAACGTCCACAGGAGCGCTGAACATGTGTCTGGCACTTCCCGCACTCATAGTCGAGTTGCTCGGCGCTGAGACTGCCATCATCGACCTCGGCGGCGTGCGCAAGCAGATCTCCATCGCCCTGGTGCCGGCGGCGCAGCCGGGCGACTACGTGATCGTGCATGTTGGCCACGCCATCGGTACGCTGGACGAAGTTGAGGCGCAGGCCACGCTGGCGCTGTTCGCCGAATTGGCAAGGAGCGAGGCATGAAATACGTGGATGAGTTCCGCGACGGCGCGCTGGCGCGCAACCTCGCCGCAAGCCTGCGGGCCGAGGTCGACCCGGCGCGCAGCTACAGCTTCATGGAGTTCTGCGGCGGTCACACCCATGCGCTGGCGCGCTATGGCGTGGCCGACCTGCTGCCGGCCAATGTGCGGATGATCCACGGCCCGGGCTGCCCGGTGTGCGTGCTACCGATCGGCCGCATCGATCTGGGCATCCAGCTGGCGCTGGAGCATGGCGTGATGCTGTGCAGCTATGGCGACGTGATGCGCGTGCCCGCCTCCGATGGTTTGTCGCTGCTGCGCGCCAAGGCGCGCGGCGGCGATATCCGCATGGTCTATTCACCCGCCGATGCGCTGCAGCTCGCGCGCAACCACCCGGAGCGCGAGGTGGTGTTCCTGGCGATCGGCTTCGAGACCACCACCCCGCCCACCGCGCTGGTGATCCGCCAAGCCGCGCGTGAGGGGCTGAACAACTTCAGTGTGATCTGCTGCCATGTGCTGACGCCGAGCGCCATCACCCATATCCTGCAGTCGCCCGAGGTGGCGCAGTACGGCACGCTGCCGCTGGATGGCTTCGTTGGCCCGGCGCATGTGAGCATCGTCATTGGATCGGCCGTCTATGAGCCCTTCGCCAATAGTTATCGCAAACCGGTGGTGATCTCCGGCTTCGAACCGCTGGATGTGATGCAGGCGATCCTGATGTTGGTGCGTCAGGTCAATCAGGGCCGCGCCGAGGTGGAGAACCAGTTCACTCGCCGTCGACCGCGTCGGCAACCGTGCGGCCCAAGCGGTCATGGCCGAAGTGTTTGAGCTGCGCGACAGCTTCGAGTGGCGTGGCCTCGGCGAGGTGCCGTTCAGTGCGCTGAAAATCCGCCCCGAGTTCGCGGCCTTCGACGCCGAGCCGCGCTTCGAGCTGAGCTACCAGGCGGTGCCCGACCACAAGCAGTGCGAGTGCGGCGCCATCCTGCGCGGCGTCAAGCGGCCCACCGACTGCAAGCTGTTCGGCACCGTGTGCACGCCCGAGCACCCGATGGGCTCGTGCATGGTGTCGAGCGAGGGCGCGTGCGCGGCGCACTACACCTATGGGCGTTTCCGCGACATTCCGCTGGTGACTGCGACATGATCACAAAGAAGAACAGCTACCTGCGCCCGCTCGACCTGAAGCAGGGCCGCATCGACATGAACCATGGCGCCGGTGGGCGGGTGGGGACGCAGCTGGTCGATGAGCTGTTCGCCCGCGCCTTCGATAACGACTATCTGCGTCAGGGCAACGATGGCGCGCTGCTGCCGGTGCCGCCTGGTCATCGACTGGTAATGGCGACCGATGCGCATGTGATCTCGCCGTTGTTCTTTCCCGGCGGCGACATTGGCAGCCTGGCGGTGCATGGCACCATCAATGACGTGGCCATGCTGGGCGCCACGCCACTCCACCTGAGTGCGAGCTTCATCCTTGAAGAGGGTTTCCCGCTGGTGCAGCTCAAGCGCATCGTCGAGTCGATGGCAGCGGCCTCGCGCGCCTGTGGTGTGCCCATTGTTGCCGGCGACACCAAGGTGGTCGAAAAGGGCAAGGGCGATGGTGTTTTCATCAGCACCGCCGGATTGGGGCTGCTACCTGACGGATGTGACATCGGTGGCGCCAACGCCCGGCCGGGTGATGTGGTGCTGCTCTCGGGCAGCATCGGTGAGCATGGTGTGGCGGTGCTGTCGCAGCGCGAGTCGCTCGATTTCGACACCACCATCCGCTCCGACAGCGCTGCGCTGCATACGCTGGTGGCGGCGATGCTGGCGGTGGCTCCCAAGGGTGCGGTGCATGTGCTGCGCGACCCCACGCGTGGCGGTCTGGCCACCACGTTGAACGAAATCGCGCAGCAGTCGGGCGTCGGCATACTCTTGCAAGAGGCTGCGATACCGGTGCTGCCGCAGGTAGCCGCCGCCTGCGAGCTGCTCGGGCTGGATCCGCTGTACATCGCCAACGAAGGCAAGCTGGTGGCGATCGTCGCTGCCGAGGCGGCCGAGGGGGTGCTGGCGGCGATGCGCGCCCATCCGCTGGGGTATTCGGCAGCGCGCATCGGCGAGGTCGACGCGGACCCGCATCGCTTCGTGCAGATGAGCACGGCCTTCGGCGGGCGCCGGGTGGTGGACTGGTTGAGCGGCGAGCCGCTGCCGCGCATCTGCTGAGCCGGCACTGCGCGCCAACGCCCATCCCCTCGGCTACGAGTTGACAGGGTGCAATGACCCAGACCGAGACCGCGGAGCGCAGAGCCGGCATCGCCGCGTGTGGCCATGAGGCCGCCCGAAGAGCGAATTCCCGCCGGGTGGGAGACGGGAGGGGGTGGACTAGCTACGCAAGCTGGGTGAAAGAGCATGCCGGGCGCGCCCTGGCACCATGACCGCGACGGCGAGTGCCGCGGCAAGCCGTGCAAGTCCGTTCTGCGCGATTTATTCGATTAACATGGGCGGCGATCCCTGGTTCGGCGTGCCTGAGCCCGGGCGGTTCCGGTGCGGACAGCCAGATCGCAGCGGCCCATTATTGGAGTGTTGAGTATTGGAGTGTTGAGTTCTATGACCATGCTGACGTTCATTTTTCTGGTGCTGGGTCTGGTGCTGCTGGTGGCGGGCGCCGAACTGCTGGTGCGTGGCGCGTCCCGGCTGGCTCTGCGCTTTGGCCTCTCGCCGCTGGTGATCGGCCTGACCGTGGTCGCCTTTGGCACCAGCGCGCCGGAGTTGGCGGTGAGCGTGCAGGCCGGGCTGGCGGGGCAGGCGGACATCGCCATGGGCAACATCGTCGGCAGCAACATCTTCAACGTGCTGTTCATCCTCGGCGTCTCGGCGCTGATCGTGCCGCTGGTGGTTCATCAGCAATTGGTCAGGATCGACGTGCCGC
>JBPPNE010000330.1:0-5345 GCA_051306415.1 Porticoccaceae bacterium | reverse complement strand
GGTTTTGGGGAAGCAGCAACAGGGCGGCAGACAGCCGGCCATTGACGCCGACTATCCGGACCGGCAATTACGCGTTATTTTCAAATCGGAAAGCAGCATACCAAAAATGATCCGCGAGGCGTCATTGTTGGAAGGCCGAGACATAGCGTGAAGTAACAGTCCGCCTCACTGGCGGCGATCACGCGGGCTTCACCGATATTGTCGATATGATCGGCCGGCAGCACGACGCTGCCCTCAGATTTTGTCGCCACCGACCGCGTAAAACGCCCGGCGTGGGCCCGACGAATCCATGAGGTTTCTCTAGAATTTTTTGAGTTGCCCGGCAATATGATCCGACAACCTCAGAGCGAGCGCGATTATCGTCATGGTCGGAAGATTGGCCCCAGCTGTCGGAAAAACGGAACTCCCAGCGATATAGAGGTTGGAGATACCATGCACCTTGCAGTTACGGTCAACGACACCTTCTTTGGGAGAATCGTGCATTCGCGTGGTACCCATATGGTGCCAAGTACCCTCCCGCTCGAAACTCTCGGGCCAGTCGCCACCTTCGATCGGTGCATCGAGAGTGACCTCAGCGGCACCGCTTCGGCGAAGTTCATCCGCAACGATCTGCAAGGTTCGGTCGAAAGTCCGCCGCACCTGGTTGCCGAGCCGCCAGTTCACCTGTACTCGCGGCATGCCCAATTCATCTGTCTCGGTTGGCGACAGGGTGACTCGGCTGTCGGGATCCGGATTCGGCTCACAGATGATCTGGAGCTTGACTTCCCGGACTAGCGATTGCAATTTGATCCTGCGGGTGAACGCAAAGTTCAAGGTGTCCAGCGGGTTCATCAGCATCGTGCGCAGCTCATCGCTGAGCTTCCATCCAGGTTGATCCCTCTCCAAATACGCTTGCTTGCACCGATACAGCGCCCGCGCCGCTGGCGTGTATTCGCCAGCAAATGTTGAAGAGAACCATACCCGGGTGTTGAGCAGCCGCTCTTCCTTCAGCACCCTCTCGCTAAGCGCCAATTTAGCGGCGACTTGTACGCCTCCCGCCGATACATTCGGGCTCAGATCATGGTATTTGATGTCGTAGAACTTGTTGCGCGACCACTCGCTGGTGAAGTTGACGCTTCCCGACAACACTCGCGGATGCTCCATGAAAAAACGGCCAACCAGGTCGTTGCCGTTACCGAGCCCCTCCTTTTGAATCTTGCTGGCTTGAGTCTTGTTGGCGGAGAGCAGCAGGCGCGGGTTTTCGATGCCGCCGGTGGCGAGCACAAATCGTTGCGCGACCACCGAAATCTTGCATCCGGTCAGGGTCGCCACCTCAATTCTGGAGACGATTTTGGCGGAGCTGTCGGTGTCAATATTCACCGCGTTGGCATGGAGGAAAACGCGAATGTTTTTTGAATGCTTGAGCTCTTGCCCGAACAGTGTGCCAAAGTTGGCGGGCATACTTGGGGTCGGCGTGCTGAATTGAGCCATGAGATCCCGAACCTTGTCACCGGGCAACGGCATCCGACGCACATCCGGTCTACCGATAGCTTTCTCCCAGTACGCCGGATCGTAGTTGTAGGGTCCCAGCCGCAGTAACTCATGGGTGCGCAGGTAGAAAGGCATCAACTCGTCGATACCAAACGGCCAGCCGCTGTAGGGAATCCAGTCGCGTTGTTCAAAATCCCAAGGATCCAGCGGATGGTTCCAACCGCCCCAACAGTTGCTGCTGCCGCCCAAGTAACGACTCCTGCAACCGTCCGCAAAACTGTAGGGTAAACCTATCGACTCACCGCGATAGAGGTCGCGGGTTCGATTGCCCGGTTTGAAGCCACCGCTTTCCAGCACACAGGTATCGATACCCTGTTTATCCAACTCCAGTGCCATCGCAATACCGGCCACGCCACCACCGACAATGCAAACGGTCGTCTCAATGATGGAGCCCGATTCGAGCTGCCGCGTGTCTATGAACATGGTTACGTCCCGTGGCTGTGTGTCCGTACGCACTGCATGACGGCGTGCAGTGTAGTCAGTAGGGGAGCGCTTTCAAAAGTCATCCATCAGTAAATACTGATGCTCTGTCGAATATAGTTGGTACCACGTCTGTCCAACAGAATCCGGCCATGCTACTGGGAGTGCATGAGTGCAAGCCAGGCGGAGCGGGGTAAACCGAGAGAATGGCCTCGCAAGGCATTTTTCCAGTCATGCTACTCAAGCATTCAAGTCATCCATGGATGATCGCGCCACCAGCCTGCCTAACAGGCTGGTGGCGCGCCATTTCGATGGCCACGGCGTCTCATCTGTTCTCAATAGCTGAAACGCCGGGTAAGCGTCAGGAGAAAACAGAGGGGCTCCGCCACTGGAGCTCCTCTGCGAGGGCATACCGACTACGACGAATCAGGCTCTGATTTTGTCGGTGAAATGCGGCCAGACATGCTTCGTCATCAATTCCATATGGCGCATCATTGGCTTCTGTGGCAGCAGTTCGTTGTAATTCATCATCCAGAAATAATCGACGGGCAGCTCCTTGAACAGGGCTTCCAGCTTGCGCTTGACTGTGTCCGGGCTGCCGCAGATGACCAGCCCACGTTCTTCGAGGGAATCAAAGTCGTTCTGCACCGTCATCGGATCCTCGCCGGGCAGCGTGATCGCGGCATTGAAACCAAAGGGCTGAAAGAACTTACACCACAAAAAAGTGCCCGCATCTTTGGCCAGCGCCTTGGCTTCGGCGTCGGTATCGGCGCAAATGACTTCCCGGGTGATACCCATCTTGGCGCCGAAGCGTTGGGATTTGCCGGTGGCTTTCTCCAACTCTTCCTGGGCGGCCCGGACTTGGCCCTTGGCCGCTTCCATGTCGCCGGCAATGATGGAGATCGGCGATACATTGTGGCGCATCGCCCAGCGGATGGTTTTCTCGGAAAAGCTGAACGGCTGGAACAGATCGGGAATGCGCTTGTTGTAGGTCTTGGGCGCGATGCCGATTTCGCGAACGATACCGTTGTCGTCAACGCCCTGGCCAAATTCGGCACTCACCTCATGAGCCGGCCAATAAATGTCGGCGGGGGGGATCTGCCAGTATTTGCCCTGATGAGAAAACGTGTCATTGCTCCACGCCTTCATGATGATGTCGAAATGCTCTTCGTAGAGATCGCGCTTGGTGTCCTCATAGAGCTGGGCGCTATCCCCGCCATTCTGCCGCAGGGCCGGGAACTGCTGGCCGAGGACGTTCACCCAGCGCGGCTGGTAGCCACGGGCAAACCCGGAAAATGCGCGACCCTGCGTCATCTGATCCAGCATCGCGACATCCTCGGCAACCCGGATCGGATGCTGTGACGGCAGTACATTCCCCAACTGACCCACGCGCAGCCGCTTTGTGTGCAAGCCGAGGTAGAGGTCCAGCATGATCGGATTGGTCGAAACTTCCTCGCCCTCGATGTGGAAATGGTGCTCGGTAAAACCGAAACCGTAGTAGCCAGTGCCATCGGCGTATTGCGCCTGCTCAACCAGGTTGTTGAGCATATTCTGATAAAGATCGGTGCGCACACCCGCCATGCCGGCCTCTATTTCAGCCCGGTTACCAATGGTTGGCATCGAAAAAAGACCCACTTCCATAACCACCTCCGTAACGCCACTCTGCCGACAACTGATCGGCGAATGACTCTGGTTTAATTAAATGCGAATTTCGCGGGCGCAACGTAGCGTCGGCGCCTGCACAAAGTCTAGCGACTGCGCCATCCGGCAGCAGGGATTTCACCACCTGCCCACGCGCTCACTGTGGCCAGGCATCAGCGAAGGCATCACTGCGCAATGGCACCGCCATCCACCGCCATCGCGAGACCAGTTACAAAAGACGCCTGATCCGAGCACAGCCACACCGCGGCCTCGCCAATTTCGGACGGCGCGCCGAAACGGCCAATGGGCTCGAAGCCGAGCATGGCCTGCTCCATCTTGGGATTGGTGGTGAACATGCGCTCCAGCATGGGCGTGCGGATCACACCCGGGCAAACCGCATTGACGCGAATGCCCTTGGTGGCGTATTCCAGCGCCGCGGTCTTGGTGAGGCCGACGACCCCGTGCTTGGCGGCGACATAGGCGCCGGCGTTCTTCGAGCCGACCAGCCCGGCGATCGAGGCGGTGCTGACGATGGCGCCCGGGCCACCCTGCTCCAGAAACTGCCGTACTTGATATTTGATGCAGAAAAACACGCCTTTCAGGTTGACGTTGTAGTTGAGATCAAAATTCTCTTCGGTGCACTCGTGAATGCGGGTCCAGGCGCCCTCGACCCCGGCATTGTTGTAGGCGCAGTCGAGGCGTCCGTACTTGCTGACCGTCGCCTTCACCAGGTTTTCAACGTCGGCGCTTTTGGACACATCGCAGCGCACGAAAATGGCATCGCCACCGGCGTCGCGAATCAACTTCACGGTCTCCGCGCCGGCCGCTTCCTGGAGGTCAGCGACCACCACCTTGGCGCCCTCGCGGGCGAAAATTTGCGCCGCCGCGCGCCCGATGCCGCCCGCCGCGCCAGTAACCAGCGCGACCTTGCCTTGTACGATGCCTGCCATGATCTACCCCATTGTTGGTGATTGAAGAAAATATAAAAGGCTGTCTCAGTGCGCCCGCGGTGCCGCCTGCGCGGGAACGGGCTCACTGTGCAACACGCCGCGCTTGACCAGATCGTCGATACGCGCACTGGTGTAACCCAGGCAGTCGCCGAGCACTTCGGCATTGTGCTCGCCGAGATAGGGTGCTTCGAGATCGAGATGCGCCGGAAACTCGGAAAACCGCAGCGGATTGCCGGGCGCCTGAAAATTGCCGAGGGACCGATCATAGATGGTGCGCACCGTCTCGCGCTCTATCATGTGCGGATGCCGGCAGGCCTGCTCGACGCTGAGGATGGGCGCCACCGGGATGTGGCCCTTCTCGAGAATGCGGATCGCCGCCTCGTCGCTGTCCTGCGCCTGCAACCAGGCCTCAATGATGACAATCAAGTCCTTCTGATTCTTTGCGCGCATACCGTTGTCGATGTAGCGCGGATCCTCGGCAAGTTCCGGTCGGCCCATGATTTCGCAGAGCTTCGGCCACATGTGCAGGATCGGTAGCAAAAACAGATAGGAATCCTTGCTCTTGAAAATGCCGCCGGGAGCGACTGCATAGTGATGCGAGCCCGAGCGGGTCGGCTGGATTTCGCCCTTGCTGCACGACCAGGCCTGCACATTGACCTCGTGATAGTGGAAATAGCTGTCGAGCAGCGAGATATCGAGGTACTGGCCCTTGCCCGTTTTCTCGCGGTACAGCAGCGCGAAGGCGATGGCGCACGCCGCGTGCACACCGGTGCTGACATCGCCGATAGCGGCCATCGGAAACGC
>JBPPNE010000329.1:0-5446 GCA_051306415.1 Porticoccaceae bacterium | reverse complement strand
TAACTAAATAACTAGAGGGTGATGCCGTGATTATTCCTATCAATGCTTCAAGGCCGGTAAAACGGGCGCCGAATCTTCGGCGACGACTAGTGCAGAGCGCCATCTGCATGGGGCTTCTGAATATCGCTCAGGCGCACGCCCTTCCCCTTACCTTTGACGATCCATCATGGGAAGGTTTTATCGACACCACCTTCAGTGCCAGCGCGGCGATGCGCGTGAAGGGTGCTGACCCCAAGGGCGGCACGGTGGTGGCAACCGGCACTCAGAACGTATTCCCGGACCCAGGGGATATTTACAGTTCGCCACTGTCGCTGATCAGTGATATAGGCCTCAAGAAGGACAATTACGGGTTTTTTACGCGCCTGTCCTATATCTATGATTACACGATCATGAACAAGGATTGCACCAACTGCGAACGCCCTATTCCAGGGCCGTCTGTTGCTCGACTGGCCAGCGGCGCACCCAGCACAAACGGCATTGCTGACGATGCGCAAACTACTGCGGGCAACAAATTCCGCATTCTCGATTTTTTCGTTTACGGTGACTGGGATGTTGGTGAACATCCGTTGAATGTGCGTGTGGGCAAGCAGGTAGTTAACTGGGGTGAGAGCAATATCCTGAGCGGTGGTATCAGCCAGATGCAGAACCCGGTGGACCTGGGCAAGACCACAACGCCGGGTACAGAGGTCAAGGAGACCTTGATGCCGCAGGAGCTGGTATACGCCTCCATCGGCTTGACGGAAAATATGGCACTGGAAGCCTATTACGTCTGGAACTGGCGCAACTCGATCTTTTTCCCTGTCGGTACATTGTTCAATCCAGGCGACAATTTGGGACAGGGCTACAACCCCGATCTTTTGCCTGGTCTGGCCTATGCCGGCCGTGACGAACCCGACGGTGGCCAGTGGGGTGTTGCGCTGCACACGATCATCGATTCCTGGAATGGCGCTGATCTCGGTATGTATTGGGTCAGATCTCATGCGTTTTCGCCCTATATCGGCTACGATCCCGCAGCCCGTCATACGCCCTATGGCCCTGCTGACACCCAGCGCGGTGGCTACAAGTGGATATACGCTGAGGACCAGGATACCTACGCGGTGTCTCTGTCCGGCGAGCTGCCAGGCGACTCTGGCATGTCGTTTCAAACCGAATTGAACTTCAGGCCCAACTTCTACGATACGCGGCAATGTCGGAACTTCAGCGGCATCGGCGGTTTTGCGACCGCGGGAGCCCTCCCCAATGTCCTGGTTCCGGGCTGTGACATCGCCAACAGCAACATGTGGACTTACCTGGGCAGCTTGACCTACTCCGCCGGCACGCAGTTGCTGGGTGCAAACAAGATCAATTTGGTGTTCGATGTCAACGCCGAATGGATTGAAGACCTGGACAAGGGTGATCCGACCGATCGCCGGCAGACCAACTCTCCCTTTGACCGTGGCAACTTTTGGGGAGTGGATGCGCTGGATCGGCCCATCACCGAATTTTCCTGGGGTTACGCTGCGGTTGCCGGGCTTGAATACAACAACGCCTTTGCCAATATCAACGTGAATCCAACCCTGGTGTTTCTGCACAACGTCAATGGCTATCAGCCCTTCCAGAGCGGGGCGATGGTGGAAGGTCAGCGGGTAATTCGTGCCAGCGTGCTGTTCACTTACTTGACCCGGACCTCGCTGGAGTTGGGCTATTCGACCTGGGTCGGTTCTGCCGGTCTCAACGAAGACAAAGACAACGTCTCGGCGATTTTCAAGTACAGCTTCTGAAGGGGCAGCTTTAAAAAAGCCAAGTTCCTAAAGAGAGCTCCTAAAGAAGTTCCCTAAAAATTAGCAGCAAAAGAATAAATTTGAGGAGTGTGCGTGATGTTCAACATTAAAGAAAAGAAGCAGCGGTGGGTGGCTACCGCTACGGTCGCGCTGGCGATTGCGTCGGTGACGGCCTCCCCGGCGTGGGCAAAAGCCACGCCGGACGAGCTGGCCAAGCTGGGTCTGACAGGTACCGAGTTGACTCCGTCCGGAGCCATTCGTGCCGGCAACGCCGAGCGCACGATACCGGAGTGGAAGTTGGAATCGATACCGGTGCCGTCGAGTTTCAAGCCCGGGGGTTTCCTTCCGGATCCGTTTGCGGCAGACAAACCGACCTTCACCATCACCGCGCAGAACTACAGGCAGTATGCGGACAAGTTGAGCGAAGGTCACAAGAAGATGTTCGAGACCTATCCCGACTACAAGATGAACATCTACCCGACCCGACGCAGCATGGTGTTCCCGGAGTATGTGTACAAGGCCGCGCTGGAAAATGCACCGCGGGCAGAGGCAACGGCTAATGCGAAGGGAGAAGTCGGTTTCAAGAACGCTGTCATCGCCTGGGCCTTTCCGGTGCCCCACAACGGTGGCGAAGCGCTGATGAATGTGATCACCAAGCCCCAGCAACCTTATCAGCAATACTGGGACAACACTGCCCCGGTGGCGACCACGGGTGCTTTCCAGATCGGCAAGATCTCGATCAAGGCTTACCGGCCCTGGAGCCTGCCGGAGAACAAAGTGGAGACCTTTGATCCCGAAACGATTGGCACGGGCATTCACGCCAATCAGACGGTGGTATCACCGGCCAAGTCCGCGGGTCAGGTCATTCTCGCCGTCGACCCGATGGTGTACACCAAGCACCAGCGCCAGGCATGGCTTTATAACCCTGGTCAACGCCGGGTCAAGCGGGCGCCGCAAATCATCCACGACTACCCCTCGACCGGTACTGACGGATTGGCGACCACGGACCAGCGCTGGGGCTGGCTGAGCCCGAACGAGCGCTACGACTGGACGCTGGAAGGCCGTCAGGAGCTGTATGTTCCCTATAACGCCTACACCCTGCATAGCGGCAACACCAAGGTGACGGATATCGTCACCAAGGAAGGGCGTCTCAATCAGGATCTGGCGCGTTATGAGCTGCATCGGGTTTGGAAGATAGTGGGGACCTTGCGCAAAGGCATCAGCCACGTCTACAGCAAGCGCGTATTTTTTCTGGACGAGGACAGCTGGTGGCCGCTGATTCACGATAACTATGATCTGCGGGGCCAGTTGTGGCGGTTGTATGAACTGCATCCAGTGAACTGGTACGACGTCGGTTTTATGAGTGATACCCTCATTTCTCAATACGATATCACTGGCGGTCGAATGGTGGTTTTTGGCGTTGACAACGATGGTCCTGGGCCGAGTTTCACCTGGCGCCCCGAGCCCAACGAGTACACGCCAGCCGCTATCCGTCGCGCTGGCGTTCGGTAACGTCTGTCAACTGCAAGTGTGTGGACTGCTGTCGAACGGTTTTATAGCTGTCTGACAGCAGTCCGAATGTTAGGAAAAGCGCAAAGCTGATTTGCGGCACCCACAGTTCCACGCCAGTTGGCACTAGATCGCCAAACGCGGGCGATATTTACGGATGAACAACTAAAATGCTGGATGCTGTGGCAATTCAGCCACTCGCTCTGCGCGTGGTTATCAATAAGCCGAAGAATCGAGCCGCAAAAAACTAAAACAGAGAGTCCTCCCAGGAATCCCAGGAAGCAGCCCATGCAGTATATTAAGCGCCTGCCTCGACAAAGCCGAAGATTGCTTTCAGCCCTGTCTTCTTTTTGTCCACACCTGGTACGCAAAGCAGGTATCACTTTTCTCTTTCCCGCTCTAGTCAGTGCTGTTGCCGCGACGCAGCTACATGCCGCCGATCTGCCCCGTCAAATACCAGCCATGCCCTCTGCATTGGCGAGCAAGGCGCTGCTGAATGCATCGGCGCGAGCGGGCGATCGCCTGGTGGCAGTGGGTGCCTACGGCAATATTGTTTATTCGGTGCCAGCGGCGGCTGGCAAGGGTTTGGAGTGGCGGCAGGCCAATGTGCCGACCCAGCGCTTGTTGACCACGGTTACTTTTGTCGATGAGCGGGAAGGCTGGGCTGGCGGACACGATGCGCTGATCCTGCACACCACCGATGGTGGTGAGAACTGGGAAATCCAGTATCAGGATCCGATGCCGAACGGCGATTTGCCGAAGCCCGTGCTGGGTATCGAATTCAGTGACAAACACAATGGCATCGCCGTTGGAGCGTTCTCGCTATTGCTGACGACGGCCGACGGCGGCAAGACTTGGGCGTCTTTGGATGCAGGTCCGCTCTACGACCTTTTGGAGGCACAGGGGCAGGAACCGGAGCCAAATTTGTATTCCATCCTGAAGCTGGGCGACGAGTTTCTGGTGGTGGGTGAGCTGGGTACGCTATTGAGATATCGTCCCGCTGCTCAGGCCGACCAGCAGTGGCGAATCATCAAATCGCCCTACGAGGGCACCTTCTTTGGGATCCGGCAGCTTTCCTCCGGCGACATTTTTGCCTACGGTCTGCGCGGCCATCTGTTTCGATCGGTTGATCTAGGCGAGACCTGGACCAAGATCGAAACTGCAACCCTTGCCAACATCAACGATATGATCGAACTGTCCGCAAACAGGTTTCTGGCGGTTGCCGACGGCGGCACGTTATTGAAACTGCAAAGTCAGCAGGCAACGGTAGCAGCAGAAAAAATCGCCTATCCGGGCTTCAGCAATCTGATGTCAGTCCAACGCGTTGCCGATGATTCGGTCATTCTGTTTGGATCCATGGGCGCGCAACCGTTTTCCATCGACAAATAGCACAGACACATAAATACGAATACAAGAATTGGTGGCACAAGGGGAAGTACGATGGATTCGGTAGTACGCGTGATGTTCGGCAATCGGTTGCTGATCCTGGTGTTTTTTGCCGCATTGACGGCGTTCACTGGTTACAAGGCGCTGGATCTGCGGGTGGATGCCGGCTTCGAAAAACTGCTGCCACTGAAGCACGACTATATCCAGACCCTGGTCAAATATCAGGGCGACTTCGGTACCGGCAATCAGATCATTGTTGCCCTGATCCAGAAGGAAGGCACCATATTCAATCCCGAATTCTTCAAGGCGTTACGCGCTGCGAGTGATGAAGTGTTCTTTCTGCAGGGTGTGGCTCGCGCCACGGTTACTTCTATCTTTACCCCGAATGTGGTTTACGTTGAGGTAGTCGAAGATGGCTTTTCCGGCGGCAATGTGGTGCCGGCGGAGTTCCAACCCACTGAGGAATGGATGCCGGTGGTGCGCAACAACATCATCAAGTCGGGACGGCTCGGCAGCCTGGTGGCCAGCGATTTCTCCGGCGCGCTGATTCGCGCCGAGTTGATCGACCGCGATCCGACCACGCGGCTGCCGCTGGACTATCAGAAGGTGGCGCGCGATCTGGAGACCAATATCCGCGCCAAGTTCGAGTCGGACAATATCGATGTCCGCATCATCGGCTTCGCCAAGTCCACCGGCGATATCGCTGATGGCGCCCGCGGGGTGATTGGATTTTTCGGCATCACGCTGATCGTCACCGCCCTGCTGCTGTGGTGGTATTCGGGCTCGCTGTG
>JBPPNE010000328.1:0-4279 GCA_051306415.1 Porticoccaceae bacterium | reverse complement strand
GGTTTTGGGGAAGCAGCAACAGGGCGGCAGACAGCCGGCCATTGACGCCGACTATCCGGACCGGCAATTACGCGTTATTTTCAAATCGGAAAGCAGCATACCAAAAATGATCCGCGAGGCGTCATTGTTGGCAAGCATCCCACTTGATTTGACCCGTAAAACCGGGACGGTTATTCTGGGCGCATGTCCCATCTAGCGTGTGTCTACCAGCGCTTAAGAGAGTAATAGGGGCTGTCGCAAAAGTCAGCCGGAAAGTGCTCCGCACCATGCTGGCGATAGCGAATGTCCGCCATCGCTTAAATGTCCGCCATCGCTTAGAAGTACGGATGAAAATCCGATGCAAATGGAACCGAAAAGGCTGTAGATATGGCGGTGAAACGCGTCCTCGTTACTGGAGCACGAGGCTTTTTGGGTCGCGCGTGCGCCGACATATTGGCCCGTGCTGGCTGGGACGTCGTTGGCCTCTCTGCAACAGCAACAAATCGCATCGCTGCTCAATCTAGCGTCGATTGGCGGCAGCTCGACCTCATGGACACAGTCGCGATCCGTGATCTTATACACGACGTCAAACCGACACATCTTCTTCATGCCGCATGGAGACCGGTACACGGCGACGTGGTGTACTCACCCGAAAACCTTGACTGGCTGCAGGCGAGCATCAGCTTGGTGAAAACCTTCCGCGAGACGGGCGGCGAACGTGTGGCGGTAATCGGTAGTTCGGCGGAATATGACTGGAACGAGGGGCGTTGTCGCAACGGCATCACCCCGATGCGCCCACAGACGATCTATGGCTCGTGCAAGCATGCATTGCAAATCGTACTTTCAGCCTATGCGAAAGTTACCGGTCTAGGGTTTGTGTGGCCGCGCGTGTTTTTTGTCTATGGTCCAGGCGAGCATGAAAGCCGACTTGTCACCTCAGTGATTGGAAAGCTCATGCGTGGGGATAAGGCCCTGTGCACGCACGGCCTGCAGGTGCGCGATTATCTCCACGTCGAAGACGTGGCCGCAGGGATTGTCGCCGCTCTGACCTCTTCACACCAGGGACCGATTGACATCGCTAGTGGCAAAGGCGTCGCAGTGCGTGATCTGGTGCTCGAGATCGCCCGCCAGATGGATCGGGAAGATCTTGTGTGTCTAGGCGCGCTGCCTTCACCCAAACACGACGTGCCCCTAGTGCTGGGCGACGCCGGCGAGGCCCAAGCATTGCTAGGCTGGAAGGCTAAATTCAAGCTGGAGCAAGGGATTGCGGATACGATAGCGCAGGCTCGCACGGCCTTCGCACAAAGTTTGACGGGTTTGTGCGCGGCATGTTTTTTGGTGGGGGCGTCCTTCGCGCGAATCCACGATACCTTTGCATTTAAGTTAATGGGAGCATAAACGGCACATGACGGACGATAACGGCGTAGTGATTTTAGGCGCGGGCATGGCTGGCTTCGGGGCCGCCTATTGCTTGCGGGAAGAAGGTGCGCGCGGCCGCATTTACGAAGCCAGAACAAGCGCCGGCGGCCACACCTCGACCCATTTCTACGATGATGGTTTCGTGTTTGACGAAGGCCCGCATATCTCCTTCACCAGCGAGAAACGCCTGCAAGACCTCTTCGCCGCTGGCATAAACGGCAAGTACGAGGTCATGAAAGCCTACGTGGACAATTACTGGCGCGGGCACTGGATAAAGCATCCGGCTCAGATCAATCTCCACGGCCTGCCTGACGAGACAGTGATTAGTTGCATCAAAGATTTCATCGCCGCCAGCGCAATCGACAAGCCGAAAATCGGCAACTACGAAGATTGGCTGATCGCCGCTTTCGGCAAGACTTTCGCAGCGACATTCCCCATGGAGTACACCAAAAAATATCACACGACGGAGGCCAAGAACCTTACCACCGACTGGCTCGGCCCCCGTCTCTATCGCCCGACTCTCGATGAAGTGCTTCTGGGCGCGATGAAGCCAGAGCCACTCGATGTCCATTACGTCGACACCTTCCGCTACCCCACCGATGGCGGGTTTGTGGCCTATTTGAAGCAATTCGAGCCGATAGCGGCGATGCACTGCGGCTATCGCGTTCACGCCATCCACCCCGCCACCAAAACCCTGAGTTTCACCAATGGCGAGACCGCCACTTACCAGCAGCTTGTCTCGTCCATCCCGCTGCCGCGCCTCATCCCCATGATCCAAGGTGCTCCCAAAGACGTGCTGGACGCGGCGAGCCTGCTGTCCTGCTCGCAAGTGGTTCTTGTCAATATCGGGCTCAATCGCCCAGTCGAAACGCGCGCGCAATGGACGTACTTCTACGACGATGACATCTGTTTCGCTCGACTGTCGTTCCCCCCGGGTTTCTCACCCAAACTCGTCCCCGCAGGCTGCGGTTCGATTCAGGCAGAGGTTTATTTCTCTGAAAAATGGCGTCCGCTAACTAATAAACCGGAGGATTGGATCGAGCCGACGATCGACGGGCTCATCCAGTGCGGATTGGTCAATGACCGCTCCGAGGTAATCCACAAAAGCGTGATTTTCGCCCCGTTCGCCAATGTCATTTTCGATCAGGATCGGCCAAAGGCACTCGCCACCGTGCATGGGTTTCTCGATGATATCGGGCTCTCATACTGCGGGCGTTATGGCGACTGGGGCTACATCTGGACCGACCAAGCCTTTATGAGCGGCGAGCGCGCGGCCAAGGTGGCCAGCTCTCGCCTGCACGCATCGACTTGAAGCAAGCCCACGATAACGGGCCCAGCGTTGGTCAGTCCGGCCGCGTGTGGAAGGCGCGCGGAGCATGACGCCCAATCACTGCGCCACGGCCACCATCTTTAGAAGGAGGCTGGTGAAGATAAATGCTAGTTACGGATAAATTCTTGGCTCACGCGCAAGCAAAATGAAACGTCAAGACGGCCTCCTGGTCGAAGAATCCCGCCGCCGGCGACGAAACCCTATTTACGCCCTTCGCACGATTCTATAATCGCGCCTATACTTAGAATTGGTCTCGGAGCCAGGAAAGGCTGGAATTTGACCGTACATGAAGGATGCAGACGATACTACCCACGGTCGGGACTCATGCCGACAAATGCTGCTCCGTTGCGTTGTCGCCATTGGCGCCGTTGCTACCATCGCCGCCGAAGGCTGGCAAGCCGGCGCGCTCACCCCAACATCTGCCGGGGTGGTATTGCTTGCACTATTCTACGTCCTCGCCTCGGTTATTTTGCTGCAAGGCCTCACCAACGACGAAGCACTGCTGCTCCGCGCACGGAGCTACCTGGCCGATGCCGACACTTTTCTGATCGGAGCCTACATCGCTTTTGTCAACTTCAGCGTAACTCCTCTGGTGATGTTTGGAACCATTGCTCAGTGCAACGCTCTGGCCAGCGGCGGCGCTCAGCGCTGGCTAAGGGATAATCTGGTATTGACCGCGGGAGCCGTCACCGTTGCCGCATTAAAACACCCGACCATTGAAATCCGTCCTGACCAACCCATCAGTATCATCGTGTTAACCGCCTTTTTCGTGTATTTTTCTGTGTTCGGATACCTCGCATTCACCCGTAACAGAGCGCTTCGCAGCCAACTGAGCGAACTTGAAGAGCGCCAGATCCAGTTGAAACTGCGCAACTACAGCCTGTCGAAATATCTGTCCCCAACGCTGTATGAGGCGATCGCCTCAGGGCGAGATGTCAAGCTGGAATCCCAACGCAAGCAGCTCGCAATCTTCTTTTCCGATATCCAGGGCTTCAGCGAATTGGCTGAGGAAATGGATGCCGATGCGCTCGCAGCACTACTGAATAACTATCTGACCGAGATGTCCGAAATCGCAATCAGGTACAGCGCCACCATCGACAAGTTCATTGGCGATGCAGTCATGATTTTTTTTGGCGACCCGGTCAGCCATGGGCCCAAATTCGATTCCGTCGCCTGTGTAGCCATGGCTATCGACATGAAAAAGCGGATGAAGGAATTGCAGCTGCGCTGGCTCAACCAAGGCATTCAAAAGCCACTGCAAATCCGTATGGGCATTAACACCGGTTACTGCACGGTGGGCAACTTCGGCACTGAAAACCGCCTTGATTACACCGCGCTCGGCACCGAGGTGAACCTGGCCAGCCGGCTCGAATCCGCCGCCAAGCCAGGAGAAATTCTGATCACCCACCAAACCTATTGCCGCTGGGCATATTGTTGGTGGTCGCAATCCTTCTGGACGGTGTTCGCCGGGTGCGCAACGCCCGCTATGGCGATCTGCGCATGGGGCGCCGCAAACAGCCGGTGTTCGACGACGACGAAACCTGCAATGGC
>JBPPNE010000327.1:0-2586 GCA_051306415.1 Porticoccaceae bacterium | reverse complement strand
TGTGCCACGTCGGCCACTTCCTGCTTGCGCGATTGCTGATGCCGCGGCTGCTCGCTGCGGGTACACTCCGCGTCGTGATGGTGTCGAGCACCAGCCACAAATCGCCGCCGAAGCTCGACTTCAATCAGCTGCCGATGACGCGCGAGACCTTCAAAGGCATGGGCGCGTACGGGCAGGCGAAGTTGTGCAACGTGTTGATGACGAAGGCGCTGCAGACGCGCTACGGCGGCCGCGGGCTGACGGCGTGCGCGCTGTATCCGGGTACGTTGATCACGACCGACTTCGGCCGCAATTCGAAGATCGTCGGGGTGCTGATGAAGATCGTCAGCCCATTTACGAAAAACCCGCCGCAAGGCGCCGCAACGACAGTGTGGGGAGCGGTGCACGAACCCGCATCGGACGTCGCCGGCCAATATCTGGAAAACTGCCACGTCGTCACCAGCAGCGCGGAGTCTAACGATCCTGCTGTGGCGCAGCGGCTGTGGACGCTGAGCGACCAGTGGATTTCGCGCGTGGGAACGTTGCCGGATTGGCCGTAGGTTTGCGCGTCGATGCTCAAGACCCCGTCAGGCAAACCGCGCGAGCGTGCACTCGGCATTGCGTTCGGCGGCCGACCAGGCGTCTTGAATTCGATTACCGACGTGCCGGGTGTCGAGGTGGGCTATACGAGTCAATGGGGTCAGCCTCACTGCTGTCCCACAGAAGCACCTGAAATGACGGCCCAAATCTCTCGCTCTTGTTACAATGGGCGTGTGGCAACACACTGTAAAACAAAAGGATTTCAGCCATGTCTCATCGTAATACGATTTTCGCACAATTGCTGAAATTCCTGCCGAGACATGAATTTGAAACTCTCGCCAAAGAGCATCATTCCGGTAGCGCGCTGCGCACCACCAGCCGATGGTCGCAATTCGTGGCGTTGACGCTCGGGCAACTCGCAGGGCGGCAGAGCCTGCGCGATATCGAATCCAATCTGAAGGCACAGGGACAACGCCTGTACCATCTCGGCACACGCGGCATTGCACGCTCCAGTCTGTCGCGCTGAACGAGCGGCAGCCCCACCAGTTGTATGAAGCGTTATTCACCAAACTTTATGCGCGCTGCCGATCGCGGTCATCCAAGTATAAATGTCGCTTCAATAACCCACTGTATTCGCTGGATGCCTCGTTGATTGATTTGTCGCTGAAGATATTTCCGTGGGCGCACTATGCGCTGGGCAAGGCAGCGATGAAATTACACGTGGGCCTGAATCACTCTGGCAATCTACCTGCCTTTGCCGCCATTACGGATGGCAAGGTATCGGATATCGAGATCGGCAGAACCGTGCAATTCCCCAAAGGCAGCATGGTGGCCATTGATAAGGGCTATATCGACTATCGTTGGTTCAACCTGCTGGATTCCAAGGGTATTTTCTTTGTCACGCGGATCCGGAGGAATGTGATATGGCGTGTTATTGAGCGCCGCGACGTGGATAAGCGATCAGGACTTACGTCTGACCAGACCATTGAGTTGACCGGCGTTAAGCCGCAGAAACTCGGATTGCCGCTCCTGCGTCGTATTGGCTATCGCGATTCGGAAACAGGACAACACTATGAATTTCTCACCAACAATTTCTGCTTGTGTGCAAAGACGATTGCAGCGATCTACAAGCAGCGCTGGCAGATAGAGCTGTTTTTTAAATGGATCAAACAGAACTTGAAGATAAAGAGTTTCGTCGGCCACAGCAAGAACGCGATACTGACGCAAATTTGGATTGCGCTCTGCACATACTTTCTGCTGGCGTACATCAAGTTTGTCGCCAAGCTTGGCTGGTCTCTTCAAGCCTTGCTGAGGCTGTTGCAGCTGAATTTATTTATGCGGCGCGATCTCATCGCACTATTACGCGGCGATCCACCGCCGCTTGATGCGGACCACGAGCGCCAGTTATGTTTGATCTGAATTCTGTGGGACAGCAGTGGGTCAGACTCGATTGATTTCGGCGCTTAACGGACATAGATCAATCGA
Source organism: Porticoccaceae bacterium (assembly GCA_051306415.1). Taxonomy (GTDB): domain Bacteria; phylum Pseudomonadota; class Gammaproteobacteria; order Pseudomonadales; family Porticoccaceae; genus CBDDRG01. Next base: position 582 of record JBPPNE010000327.1, on the reverse strand, counting down.
GTCTGACCCCATTGATTTGATATTTTCCGCCCTGTCTCCAGGCCTGCTGTTTATCTACCCCTTTAAACCCAGCTCTTCCACCATCGCATCACGCATTTTGTACTTCATGATTTTGCCCGTAACTGTCATCGGATAGTCTTCCACAAAACGAATATACCGAGGCACTTTAAAGTGGGTTATTTTGTCTCTGCAGAATTCACGAACATCATCTTCGCTTAAGGTTTGTCCTTCGTGGCATTTAATCCAGGCACAGACCTGCTCACCAAGGCGTTCGTCGGGAACCCCAACAACCTGGACCTCCTGGATACTCGGGTGGGTGTAGAGAAATTCCTCCACCTCACGGGGGTACACGTTCTCACCACCCCGAATGATCATATCCTTGATGCGACCGGTCACCTGCACGTAGCCGTCATCGTCCATCACCCCGATATCGCCCGAATGTAGCCAGCCTCCCTGGTCAATGGTTTCGCGGGTTTTTTCCTCATCGTCCCAGTAGCCACGCATCACCGCGTAACCGCGGGTGCAAATCTCGCCTTTGTCGCCAATCGCCACCACGCGGTTGGTCTCATCGACAATCTTGGT
>JBPPNE010000326.1:0-2650 GCA_051306415.1 Porticoccaceae bacterium | reverse complement strand
TCCTCCACCAGCATCTTGTCGGTGTTGAGCCCGCGCATCGTGTAGGCGGTACCAATGGGCTTGAGCGCCGAGGTGTAGGTAATCCCGCTACGCGGATCGGTGCGGCGGGGCGACGCCAACGAATAGACCACCAGATCGACCGGCCCCAGATCCCGCTTCAGCGTCGCTATGACTTCGTCCTTGACCTCATCGGAGAAGGCGTCGCCGTTAATACTTTCGGCGTACAGACCCTGCTTGCGTGCGGCCTTATGGAGGGCCGCCGAATTGTAGTAACCGGCCGAAGCCGTGCGATTTTCCATCGGCGGTTTTTCAAAGAACACACCGAGGGTACCCGCGCCACAACCAAAGGCGGCGGTGATTCGGGATGCCAGCCCATAGCCGGTGGACGCGCCGATCACCAACGCCTTTTTGGCGCCGTTGGCGATCGGCCCCTGGCTTTTGACGTAGTCGATCTGCTGTTGAACATGGGCGGCACAGCCGACCGGATGGGCGTTGGTGCAAATGAATCCGCGAATCTTGGGTTTGACGATCATTCCTGCTCCCCTGGTTTCCATACCCCTGGCTTCCACAAAAGGTCTGGCCGCCCCGCCGCGACCCGTGGCGTTGCTCTGTAATAATGGCGCCAATGATACCCCGACCCCACCGCTGACTCCACGCTGTTCAAGCTGCGCTTTCAGACTCCGGGCGAATGGGCCCACGCCGTGCTCGCGGATTTCGACCGCTTCCTGATCGACCACGCCAGTGCCGAAAAAAAGCCCCCGGCATACACCTGTCGATGGCGCGTACTTGAGCCACCCCGCCGGTAATGGGCGACGTCAGTTATCGCCAACAACAAAACAGCCGCTGGCATAGCCAGCGGCTGTTTTGTTGTTCAGGGTGTTCGGGGCTATGCCCGACCGTTAACGCCTACGCGGCTTTGTAGTCCGACGCCTCCCACTGGCATACCACCGGCACAACCTTGTCGGCAAACAGTTTCATACTGCCTTTGACATACTCGTAGGGCATACCCGCAAAACTGAAGCTGCAGTTGATGTCCATGGCGCCAATGATGTCCTGCACGCCACGGATTTTCTCCAGGCACTGATCGGGCGTGCCCCAGATTTGCAGATCGGTGAATATTTTTCCCATCCCCTCGTCGCCGATGGCGCGTGCGCTCTTGGCCGCCTCATGGTAGAAGTCATAGACGCCACCGCCCTTGGCCGCGAAGTGCTCGCCCTTCATTTCGTAGTGAACCATGGCCGACACCCAATAATCGGACATGTACTTATAGGCCATCGCCTCGGCTTTTTTGGCGTCCTTGTCGCAGATTACAAACAGATTGGCGCTGGTGGGTGGCGCCTGCTTGCCCTGCGCTTTTTCATAAAATCCGCGCCACGTATTGATCTCGCGGGCGCGACTTTCCCACGGGCCGATGGCAAAGGTCATGATCGAGCCGCCGAGCTTGACGGCGTGCGGTGCGGTGTCCGGCGACATCGAAACGATAAACGTCCTGTCCTTGAACGACTTGAACGGACGTGGGCGCAATTCCCGCCGCTCCTGTTTGAAGTACTTGCCATGGCCTTCCATGAAGCCGCTTTCGAGGGCTTCGAGAATCATTGCCGCCGATTCGTTCATGCGGTCGCGGGATTCGGCCATGTCGATGCCAAAGCCATCGTATTCGATCCGCGCGAGACCACGGCCGAGCCCGACCAGCACGCGGCCCTTGCTGAGGTTGTCGAGCATGGCCAGACTGGTGGCGACACGGATCGGATCCTTGTGCCAAGGCAGGATGACGGCGGCGGTGCCGAGCTTGATGGTCTTGGTCTGCCCGGCCAGGAACGCCAGAAACTGAGGGATATCGGGACACAACGTGTAATCGGTGAAGTGGTGTTCAACCGCCCACACTGAGTCCAGCCCCAGTGGCTCAGCCATCAGCGCTATCTCCACCTCGTTCTGATACATGTCGTAGTCAGACTGAGGTAGGTTCGGGTGGTTTTGGAACAGCATCAACTGACCTACTTTCATGGTTTCTCTCCTGCGATGGGCAATGTTTCCACCGCACTATATCCCGCTGAGACAGGAGAACAACCGGGCAATGACCAAAGCCGCGGGAAACCTGAAGATCGTTTGATGCAGGACAATTCGACGGTATCGCGAAAATGAAAAGGGCGGCAGGTTGCCCTGCCGCCCTTTCTGAACGACTGCCGCGGAACTACATTAATCAGCCCACCTTGGCTTCTACCCAGCCGTTTTTCAGCACTGGCAGCACCTTCTCGCCAAACAGCTGCATGCTCTTCTTGGCTTGGTCGTAGGGCAGACCGGAGTAGCTGAAGGTCACGTTCAGATCGATATCGCCGACCAGATCTTCAATGCCCTTGATCTGTTGCAGGATCTGGTCCGGGGTGCCAAACACCTGACAGTTGGTGAACATCTTGCCCATGCCTTCGTCGCCGATGGCGCGCATGGCGGCGGCGGAATTGGCGTAGTGGTCGTACTTGCCACCGCCCTTGCCGGCGAAGTGTTCACCTTTCATTTCGTAGTGATTCATCGCGGTGATGAAATAACCCGCCATGTATTTGTGCGCCGTGTCGTGGGCCTTGCTGGTGTCGGTGTCGCAATAGGCGATCACGTTGGCGACGGAGGGCGGCGCCTTGCGATTCCACTCTTTTTC
>JBPPNE010000325.1:0-3961 GCA_051306415.1 Porticoccaceae bacterium | reverse complement strand
CCCTCGCTCAACTTGCCCGCGTACTGCTGGAAATTCGCCGCGGTGATGGTGAACAGGATCTTGTCCTCCGGGAAAGGATCGGGATGAAATCCTCCCACCTTGAAGTTGGCCGGTGGTGTCAGTGGCTCGTTCTTCCACTCGGGGATGGTGCCATCGGCATTGCCGGCGCGGATCGCGCCGGCGGGAGTCAGCTCGGTGCCTGCCATGCCCAGCTTTGCCAGCTCCTCGGCCGTCGCCTTTGCCCATACCGGTGGCGCTAGCGCCAGCGCACCCAGAGCGCCGATCAGCGCGATCGCTTTGGTCAGCCTGTTCATTGTCGTCAACATAGGGTAACTCCTTATTATTAGATGCTTGTTAGAAGCTGTACTTGAAGATGACAGACACGTTGTCCTTGTCTTCATTGACCCCGGCCGAGCCTATGCGCTTGTCATAGGCCAACTCCAGTGAGGTGCTCGCCAGATAGGTGAACAACACGCTGGTGCGCAACGAGCGCTGTTCCTCCACCAGGCCACCGGTCGCAAAGGCCTCATAGCCGTTAACGTTATGGACGAACACCACTTGTGGGGTGAGATTGATGTTGGCGAAGGCATTGTTGTACTCCAGATTCGCCACCAGTACATAACCCAAGGAGAAGTCGGTCATTGCCCGATTCAATGCGTCCACGCCGGGATAGTTACCCCTATCAATGGGGCTGTTGGTCTGCCGCCGGTCGGTGGGATCGCCACTGTTGAGGCCGTCGATCTTCTGCACCTGCACATCGAGCACCAGGTTCAGCTTGTCGGCGCCGAACAGATCCGTGCCCACCGAGCGGGTGAGGTTGCCGATCCAGGTCCAGGCGTCCCCGGCGCCGACGTCACAACCGGCAAACACCCGGCTGCCACTGGTCGGACTGGTGATGCTCCGGCCGGGAATCGCGACCAAACCGAAGCCCGGGTTCTGGCAATCGCGGGTGTCGTAGAAGTTGGGCCGAAAATTCAGTTCGGTCTGGAACGACAGACCCAAGTCGCCGGGAACCTCGCCACTGAGGGATATGGCGTAGGTGTCCTGGTTCTCGGTGTAAATCCACTGGTAGCCGCCCTTCGCCGGGTTCACTCCGATGTAGGGAATGAAGGCGTGCGACCGTACCCAGTAGAAGCCGAGGTCGGCCTCGTTCAAACTGTCGATGATGGCGTGTAGGGCAATCCCCCACTGACCGCCATCGGGCTCGTCCCGACCGACATAGCTGCCATTGGGAATCGGCGCCAGTGCCGGGTTGTAGCCGGTGCCAATGAAGTCGAAGGGACTGAACAGAGTGCCGACGGGAAAGAAGATGCTCTCGCGCCAGTTCCACACATAGTAGGCTTCGACGGTCACATTGCCGGTGATCCCGAACGCGCCATAGATCATCTCCTGGGGCATCAGGACTTCCTTGATCTCGACACCGGGCACCGTGGTCTTGCCGAGGTCGATGGGGTTCTGCATCTGGCTGATGCCACCGGGGATGATGTTGCTCTCGCCCCAGTTCACCACCTGCTTGCCCACCCGCACATTGAGCGGATGCTCGCCCAGATCCCAGTTGCCGTAGACAAACAGATCGAGCACGCGGAACTTGTTGCCGGCGGTGGTCTGGGCGTCATCGGCGATGCCATTGGGGCGCGGGGCGCCACCGGCGATGCCGGCGACCGAGGGCGCGCCTACGGGCGCCACACAGTTGGTGCAGTCCTTTTGCCTGATGGTGTAGTCATAGACATAGGACAGGCGGGTGAAAAAGCCGAGGTTGTCTTTCTTCAGACCGATCTCGGTGAGCAGCGACAGCGGCGAGCTGTAGATGTCACCGGCGTCCTTGAACACCGTCTGGTTGCCGGTCGCCTGAGTGACGTAGCCGGCGTTGGAAATGTTGCCCGCACCGACGACCGGTGGAGTGCCCTTGCGGTCCGCGCCCTGTACCCGCATCGCCGCGCTGGCGGTGAACGTATTGTCGATGTAGCCTTCCCATGACGGATCCTCGAACTTCAATTCGAAGGCTTGGGCTTGAGTGGCGGCGAGAGTCACCGCAGCGGCGGCCAAGTTCAGCGACACCCGCTTCGACCACGCGACTGATCGGCCTGGCGAACGTCGATGATTCGGGGAACTATCTGTGGGACTATTCGTCGAGCTATCCAGCGGGGTGATGAAGCGGCTGTTGACACACAGACCCCTCCACAGTAGACCCTTCAATGAAGTCGCATCTATCAAGGTACACCTCCCTACTTATATTTAGTTATGGATGGCACTCGGATTGACGGTATCCTTTCCCGCTTATATTGTCAAGTAATTTACATCACCCACACTAAAATGACGCAGCGGGAGCGTTTGTTGCCAAGGCGCGATAAAAATGGTCTCCCGATGTTTCATTATGAAACAAGCCCCCACAAAAGCATCGACGGCTCGCGGCCATAGTCAGGCCAGAAAACGCCGATGCCAGCAGGAAACAAAAAACCCGATTTAAAATCGGGTTCGAGGGCTGATTGAGGGAGCAAGAGCCGCTATCCCGCTAGCCACGGGCCAGCGCAGAGCTATCTCAGGCTGGCATTGATGGCACCGAGGGCGCGGCTACCGGGACAGAGATCGGCCTCGTCCAGGTCGCGCAACGAGCATTTGATAGTCCGCTGGGTTTCGTGAAAATCGGCGCTCTCGGAGGAGATATACAGCAAGCCGGTCAGTATCTGGTCGCGCTCGCTGTACTCTTGAATCGCTCGAATGGCGCTATTGCGATTGGTGCAATCGAGTCCATTACTTTTGTACAGGTGGATCACCGAGCCGTCGTGAAGCGTAATCTGCTGGCTATCCCCTGGCGCATAGTCGGCGGTAATCTCCCGCCGTACCGGGACAAAATCCATTTTACCGGTAGCCTCCATATGATCGCGGACGAATTCGTAACCCTTGGTGGAATTGGGCAGATTGTTGAAAGTAACGCAGGGGGAAATCACGTCGATAAAGGCAAATCCATTGTGAGAAATCGCAGCCTTCACCAACTGGACCAGCTGATCCCTGTCGCCGGAAAAACTGCGCGCCACGAAAGTCGCTCCCAGTTGCAAGGCAAGGGTACAAAGATCAATCGGCTCGTAGGGGTTGGGTTCACCTTTCTTGCTCACCGAGCCGACATCCGCGGTGGCGGAGTCCTGCCCCTTGGTGAGGCCGTAACAGCCGTTATTTTCGACGACGTAGAGCATATTGAGGTTGCGACGAGTCACATGGGCAAACTGGCCCAACCCGATAGAGGCACTGTCGCCATCCCCGGATACGCCGATATAGACCATTTCCCGATTGGCGAGGTTGGCGCCAGTGGCCACCGACGGCATGCGCCCGTGCACCGAGTTGAAGCCATGGGACTTGCCGAGAAAATAAGTCGGGGTCTTGGATGAACAACCAATCCCGGAAATCTTCGCCACTCGATGCGGCTCAATCGCCAGCTCGAAACAGGACTGGATGATGGCGCCACTGACGGAGTCGTGACCACAGCCCGCACAGAGTGTAGACAACGCACCCTCGTATTGACGCCGGGTATAGCCGGCCTCGTTGACCTGGAGATCCGGATGGCGGAAATTGGGGCGAACATAGGTCATGGCTTTTCTCCAACAGATTTACGGCGCAAGGGGGTAATCGTCGCGCCACTCGACCCGCCAAGGGCGTTTCGAATGTGGCTGACCACAGCGCGGGCAGTGATTGACATGCCATCGTAGTGGGTGACCGACACCAGCTTTTCGGGGTCGATATCGGCCTCGATGATGAGCAGCTTGCGCATTTGTCCGTCGCGATTTTGCTCGACCACGAAAGTGCGCTCATGATTGGCGATAAACTCCACCACGGCATCGCTGAAGGGGAAAGCCCGCAGGCGCATGGCATCCAGATGAATTCCACTCGCGGCCAGCATATCGGTGGCCTCCAGGGTCGCCGCCGTACTGGTGCCAAAGAAGATCACGCCGTTGCGCGTCGGCTCTGG
>JBPPNE010000324.1:0-2394 GCA_051306415.1 Porticoccaceae bacterium | reverse complement strand
CCACTGGGGAAGAGCCGGTGTTCTATCCCTGTGACGAAGTGCTGATGGCAATCGGTCAGGAAAATGCGTTTCCCTGGATCGAGCGGGATATCGACATTCACTTCGATAAATGGGGGATGCCGGAAGTCAATGCCACCACCTTCCAGTCCTCCGTGGCCAACGTGTTTTTTGGCGGCGACGCCGCTTTTGGGCCGAAGAACATCATCACTGCCGTTGCCCATGGCCATCAGGCCGCGATTTCCATTGATCTGTTTTGTCACGGTACCGATGTCAGTCGGCGTCTAGCGCCGGGCGTGACGCTGGTGAGCCAGAAAATGGGTATTCACGAGTGGAGTTACGATAGTCAGATCGAAGATGACGAGCGCTACAGGGTTCCGCACGCCGACAAAAAAGTCAGCCTGAAAGACCGCAAAATGGAGGTCGAGCTGGGGTTCGACATTGCGACGGCCCTGAAAGAAGCGGAGCGCTGTCTGAACTGCGACGTGCAAACCGTATTCGCCGACAAGTTATGCATCGAGTGCGATGCCTGCGTCGATATCTGTCCGATGGACTGCATCAACTTTATCGACAACGACGATGAAAAGGCGCTGCGCGCTAGTTTAAGGATTCCGGCTGACAATCTGGAGCAACCGCTGTACACCTCTGGCGCACTCAAAACGGGACGGGTCATGGTCAAGGACGAAGACGTTTGTCTGCATTGTGGGTTGTGCGCCGAGCGCTGCCCCACGTCTGCCTGGGACATGCAGAAATTTCTCTACCAGGTCACCAAGGCCTGCACACTATGAAACGTATTGAAGCGATCAACGATTTTGTTATCCGCTTTGCCAACGTCAATGGCACCGGATCCGCCAGCGCCAACGGCATGTTCGCCAAGGCGGTGTTCCGCATGGGTATCGCCGTCAGCCCGAAAAATATCTTCCCGTCGAATATCCAAGGATTGCCGACCTGGTATGAAGTGCGGGTCAACGACAAAGGCTATATCGGCCGGCGTGGCGGGGTCGACGTGGTGGTGTGCATGAACGCGCAGAGCCTGGCCCAGGATATCCGCGAAGTGGAGGCGGGTGGTTATGTCATCTACGACAACACCAAGCCGCTCGATTTGCGACTGCAGCGCAGCGATGTCAATTTCATCGGGCTTCCACTGACCGATATTTGTCGACAGGAATACACCGATCCACGCCAGCGCCAGCTGTTCAAGAACGTGATTTATGTGGGCGCGCTGTCAGCGCTGCTGAACATCGAGTTTGCGGTGCTCAAGGATCTGGTCGGCGAGCAATTCCGCGGCAAGGAAAAGTTGATCGCGCCCAACGTCCACGCGCTTGAGCTCGGTTGTCAGTACGCCATGGAGAATTTCAATTGCCCGCTCGGTGTTCGCCTTGAGCGCCGCACTATGACCGGCGACAAAATTCTTATGGAGGGCAATGACGCTTTGGCTCTGGGTTCCATTTACGGCGGCGCAACGGTCGCGGCCTGGTATCCGATCACGCCGTCGACGTCGGTGGTCGATGGTTTTGAAAAATACGCCAAGCGGCTGCGGATTGACCCCGGCACCGGCAAGAACAAATTTGCCATTGTCCAGGCCGAAGACGAACTGTCCGCGATCGGCATGGTGATCGGCGCTTCCTGGAACGGTGCGCGAGCCTTCACCGCGACTTCCGGCCCCGGTCTTTCGCTGATGTCGGAGTTTCTTGGCCTCGCCTATTTCGCCGAGGTGCCGGCGGTGCTGTTTGACATCCAGCGCGCCGGGCCTTCCACCGGCATGCCGACGCGCACCCAGCAATCGGACATTTTCGCCGCCGCTTATGCATCCCACGGCGATACCAAACACGTCCTGTTGTTCCCGGCCAGCCCCAAAGAATGTTTCGACATGGCCGCGGACAGCTTTGATCTGGCCGAGCGTTTGCAGACGCCAGTGATCTTACTGTCGGATCTGGATCTCGGCATGAATGACCATGTGTCCGATCCGCTGGCGTGGGACGACAAGCGCCGCTTTGATCGTGGCAAGGTACTGGATGCCGCTCAACTCGATGCGTTGAAGGAGCGGTTTGGTCGCTACCTCGACGTAGACAAAGATGGTATCTGTTACCGGACGTTACCCGGCACCCATCCGGACAAAGGCGGATTCTTCACTCGCGGCACTTCGCGTGACGAGTATGCGACCTACACGGAGTCCGGCGATGCCTATGTGCGCAACATGGAACGGTTGCTGAGAAAGATGGAGACCGCCAAGGATTACGTTCCCGGCCCCGAATTTTTTCCCGCGCCAGAGCCGACGCGCAACGGCGTGATCTTCTTTGGCACCAGTACGGCGGCGACCCTGGAGGCCACCGATATGCTGGCCGCGAGTGGAATTCATCTGGATGCCATGCGCCTGCGGGCTTTCCCCTTCAGCGA
>JBPPNE010000323.1:0-3155 GCA_051306415.1 Porticoccaceae bacterium | reverse complement strand
GAAGCCCTGCTCGGGGCCAAGACGCCCGCGACGGTGCTCGACAGCCTCGCCAAGGAACTCGACATCAAGGGCACGCTGCACGTCCTGCGCCACGGCTTCAAATGCTACGGCAAGACCTTCCGGCTGGCCTACTTCCGGCCGAACTCCGCCATGAACCCGGACGCCGCCGAAAACTATGCGCGGAACCGGCTGACCGTCACCCGGCAGGTGGCCTTCACTTCGGTGATGAAGCAGGCGGACGGTAACAACCGACGCTGCATCATCGACGTGACGCTGAGCCTGAACGGCCTGCCGGTGGCGACGGCGGAACTGAAAAACCCGCTGACCGGCCAGCGCGCGGCGGATGCGGTGCAGCAGTACATGAACGACCGCGACGAGCGCGATTTGCTGTTCGCCTTCAAGAAGCGCGCGCTGGTGCATTTCGCGGTGGACCCCGACGAGGTGTGGATGACCACGCGCCTCAAGGGCAAGGAGACGGCGTTCCTGCCCTTCAACCGGGGCCACCATCACGGCGCGGGCAATCCGCCGGTCGAGGGCAACTGGAAGACCCATTACCTCTGGGACGAGGTGCTACAGGCCGACAGCCTCATCGACATCCTGCAACGCTTCATGCACCTGGAAGTGAAAGAACGGCAGGTCAAGACCGACAAGGGCGCGCGCACCATCCGCAAGGAAACGATGATCTTCCCGCGCTACCACCAGCTTGACGCGGTGCGGGCGCTGATCGCCCATGCGCGGGCCAACGGATCGGGGCGCAACTATCTGGTTCAGCACTCGGCGGGGTCGGGCAAATCCAACTCCATCGCCTGGCTCGCCCACCGGCTGTCGAGCCTGCACGACGCCAATGACCAGAAGGTGTTTCATTCGGTGGTTGTCGTCACCGACCGGCGCGTGCTCGACCAGCAATTGCAGAACACGATCTACCAGTTCGAGCACAAGACCGGCGTGGTCGAAAAGATCGACGAGGACACCCAGCAGCTTGCCCGCGCCCTGTCGAACGGGACGCCCATCGTCATCACCACCATCCAGAAATTCCCCTTCATCGCGCAGGCGCTCTCCACGCTGGCAAGCAAGGGTACGGGCGTGAAGATCGACACGGCGGGCAAGCGCTTTGCCGTGATCGTGGACGAGGCGCATTCCTCGCAAAGCGGCGAGACGGCGACCGCGCTCAGGGGGATGCTGAACAAGGACGGCATCGAGGCGGCGATTGCCGCGCAGATGTCGGACCAAGAGGACGACGACCTTTCCGAGGATGGCCTGTCCGATGAGGCTCGGGCGGCAATGCTGCGCGATGCGCTGAAACGCGCGCGCCAGCCGAACCTCAGCTTCTTTGCCTTCACCGCCACGCCGAAGTTCAAGACCAAGACGCTGTTTGACGAGCCAGGGCCGTCAGGCACCTCGCCGTTCCACGAGTACAGCATGCGGCAAGCCATCGAAGAGGGCTTCATCATGGACGTGCTCCAGAACTACACCACCTACAAGCGCTTCTTCGGCCTGATCAAGCAGGTGGAGAACGACCCCGAGGTGCCGCGCAAGAAGGCGGCGAAGGCGCTGACCCGGTATCTGGAGCTGCACCCGGTCAATATCGAACAGGTGGTTTCGGTCATCGTCGAGCACTTCAGGCTCTTTGTCATGCACGAGCTGGGCGGGCGGGCCAAGGCGATGGTGGTCACCGGCTCGCGCCTTGCCGCCGTCAAATACAAGCTGGCGTTCGACCGCTACATCAAGGACCACGGCTACACCGGCATCCGCTCATTGGTGGCCTTCTCGGGCACCGTGGAAGACCCCGAAGACCCGGGCGCGTCCTATACCGAAGTGTCGATGAACGACGGGCTGGCCGAAAGCGAGCTGCCCGCAGCGTTCGAGCGCGACGACTACCGCGTGCTGCTGGTCGCGGAGAAGTACCAGACCGGCTTCGACCAGCCGCTGTTGCAGACGATGTATGTGGTCAAGCGCCTGGCCGGAGTGCAGGCGGTGCAGACGCTGTCCCGCCTCAACCGCATGGCGCCGGGCAAGGCGCGCACCTTCGTGCTCGATTTCGCCAACGAAGAAGACGACATCTACCAGGCATTCAAGCCCTATTACGAGGCGACCCCGATCGGCGAGAACGCCGATCCGCACCGCCTGTCGGAATTGCAGTTCAAGCTGCTGGCATGGGCCATCTTTGCGCCCGATGACGTCAACGCCTTTGCCGAGGTGTGGTACCGGCGCAAGCGCGATCACTCGGCCAACGACCACCGGCTGATGAACGCGGTGCTGGATGCCGTGGTGCAACGCTTCGCTGAAAAGGAAGAGGCCGAGCAGGACGAGTTTCGCGGCCAACTCACCGCTTACCGGAACCTTTACGCCTTCCTCTCGCAGATCATCCCGTATCAGGACAGCGAGCTGGAAAAGCTGTACGCCTTTGTACGCAACCTGATGGCCAAGCTGCCGCCGCCCGGCGACGGCCAGGCGTTTAGGCTCGATGACGAGGTGGCACTGCGGTTCTTCCGCTTGCAGCAGATGACCGAAGGGTCGATCGATCTCGTGCAAGGCGAGGCTTATCCCCTCAAAGGCCCAACGGATGTGGGCACGGGTGGAGTTCGTGATGAGGCCGTCGAGCTTTCCACGCTGGTTGAAAAATTAAACGAGCGTTTTGGTACCAACTTTACCGAAGCCGACCAGCTTTTCTTCGACCAGATCCGGGTATCGGCCGAAGAAAATGAAAGTATCATCGAAGCCGCCAAGGCCAACACACTGCCGAACTTCAGGTCCTATCTGGAACGGGTCATGGACGAACTGTTCATCGACCGGATGGAGGGCAACGAAGAGATTTTCTCGCGAGTGATGACCGATAAGGCGTTCCGCGCCGCGGCGCAGAGCGACCTTGCGGAGAAAATCTTCAAGCGAGTTCGGGAAGGCGAAACGTGACCGGGATGCGCGAGCATACCAAGCCGCTAAAGTCTCGCGTCAGCGCCTCCGCCGCAGCCCGCAACTGCTCAGTCCACAAAACGAAACTGTGGCCTGATTATTGGTTCTGAAGGGTGAGCTAGGTCGTCAACCGTGGACACCATGAGTCGCCGTATCAGGCCGCCTGCTGCTGCCGGTAAAACTGTTGAGTAAACGCCGCCGGTGAGAGGTTGCCCAGTCTCGAGTGTCGCCGCTGCCGGTTGTAG
>JBPPNE010000322.1:0-2549 GCA_051306415.1 Porticoccaceae bacterium | reverse complement strand
AACTGTGTCGCCAGCCACTTGGACAGCGCGGCGTTGACAGCCAACGGTTTTCTCTGCGCCATCCAATGCTCCGACTTCACAATGGTTTCGGTAAGATTGCTGCAATGCGCTCGCATCGGATTGGCCAGACGCGACTCCACCATCTCACACACATAGTCATATTCCCCGTGCAGGAACAGCACTGGCATAGCCAGCCGCCAATTGGCCCTGGCGTGTTCTGCATAGGTACCATTGGCATCTCCGCTCATGTGCCAGCTATCCGGGCCAAAGAAGCCGTTGCGTCCCAGTACCGCCACATAACGATGTTCATCTTCCTCGGTCAGCACTGAAGTGTCGCGCGGCACACTCGCGCTGCAAGTCAGGCATGCTCGCGCGGGAGGGGGGTTGGCTGACAGGACTCGGCAGACAAAAGCGTCATTGCCGTTTGCAAGCTCATCAAGACAGGTCGGACGCTCGCCGTGGGTGAAGTGTCGCTGTATTCGGAAGGTGTCGCCGAACCCGTCGCCCATGTCGTCGGCACTTATTCCATACCGCCGCGCCGTGATGCGTGAGCTGCGTGTGTCGATTTCACTGGACTCAGCCAGAAGCGAAACTAAAAATCTTACCACCGGCCCTTCGCCGCAACAGCGACTATGAAAATTCATCGGTACAACCAGAAACAGCCGCTCGGCAATAGGTCTTCGCCAGGCCAGAGTCGTTAGATTTCAATAGATTTCACAACCACATAAATCTGCCGATCACCATCCCCCCACGAGGGTACACTAGCGCCGAGTTTGCGAGTAAACCCTACGCATCTCTAACGACCCAGGGAAACGCGAGCAAGTGATGAAAAGCAGGGGCTCATTTGCGAAGACAAATCTGGGTCGGACTTAACCACTCCGAACTTGCGTGACCCAAAACCACCTGGAGTTGCCAAAAATGGCTGTCCTGTTTTCAGAAAAAAGATGGACGGGAGAGTTCTTTCCCCCTGACGCTTACGAAAAGCGCTTCTGTGGAGAAATCAACTACTCACCAGAAGAAGGAGTAGTCTTCTCCTACACCATTACAGGCAGTGACTTTCCGGAAAAAACACAAGTCCTACATGGAGTTCTTTCCACTGGGGATAAATGCACGCTCATCGGTTTATTCCCTCTGCAACGCGCAGGTTTTTCCGTTCGAAACAATCTGAGCACTCGCCCTGGCAAGACAGGATTTAGCGCTCTCGCGATTGGAGATTTCTTAGCGCCGGACGAACGGGTATCCTCAGCCGATTTCTCCCTCACTAACCTACAAGAATTCTTTTTCCCCCGCGGATTCAAAGATCACGTTAAGTATTCCGAAAAAGCGATTTATTCGGTAGCTACTCCATTTGGAAAGATGGAAGTTGGAAATACAGCGACGTTCCACGCGCTGAGCAAAGACATAGAATCGCATATTTACAGCGATGAACCGTCGGCCCTCAATGAATTAAGTTTGGCGTTTAAAGACATTGAAGCCAAGTATCCCCAATCCTGCTTTATGCTCAAGAAAGACATTGCCTTTCGCATATTTCTGGAGTTTACGCCCGCTATTACAATCATAGACGCATATAAGCACATAGCTGATTTTTCCGATATATTTGCCCTTCTGCTATATGGCCCTGTCTATCCTGAGTCTATCCATGTAAGAAAGCCTGGCACTGATAACAGCCCGATCAAGATTGAACTTTACCCGTCAATGGTCATCGATCCGCGCACCATAGAGTTGACCACCGGTAGTCGTTCGCACTGGCTTATGCCCATTAAGCAGTCCACTGTGCCTCTAGACGCCATTCTCAGCAATTGGCTCCGGGAACCAAAAATTTACTCTGTCATTGTTTCTAGTATTCAGCACGAAACCGGGTTCCGCGACACACATGCCGCGCATGGTGAAATTGTCCTCTATGCAAGCCAGCTCGAATCAATTAGTTACGACGACGGGAAGAAAGACAAAAAGTACGAGTATCCATTGGCGACTTACGGTTGCGAAAAGCTACGTGAAGGATTAGCTAATATTTTTGGTAAGTCAACGTTAGCCGATACTGCAATAGCGGTGGGAAAAGTTCGAGACGAAATAGTTCACGTAGGCAGGCCTAAACATTGGTTGACGACCCTATCGCTTAGCGAGCTTGTTCAGATCTCAACGTACTTACAGTTGACCGTTATCGGGTACATATTGACCAAAATAGGTGTGCCTAAAAATACGATTGTGGACTATCAGGAAAAATATGCTCCTAATGCCTAGATGAACAGTCCGGGATAGATAGTGGGGTTAACAATCGACTGACGATATCAAGGGAAATAGCGGGAAGTGTCCGAGACCGTCTTTCAATGCCGCGCGTCCTAAAGAATTTTCAACCCTTTTCACCCACCTCACCCCGCCGAAAGAGCTCACCCCACCCAATTCACTACCCGCAAACCGGCGACCCGCGTGAACTCGCGGGTGTTGTTTGTCACCAGAGTGGCATCTTCAGCCAGGGCGTGGCAGGCAATCCAAAGGTCGTTGGCGCCGATGGGCGTGCCGGCGTCCTTGAGAGGGGTGAACTGTTCGGC
>JBPPNE010000321.1:0-8135 GCA_051306415.1 Porticoccaceae bacterium | reverse complement strand
GATATATTTTTTAACAATTGCATAAAGAATGGACTTCTTCCCATTGTTTTGGATGAGATTATTGTTGATCAATTGTTCGCTGAAGTGGCCGCGACCGAGGGCTATCAACTCAGCCTCGATTTGCGCAATCTCAAGGTCGTCAAACCCGATGGCAGTGAGATCCCATTTGCCATCGACCGCTTTCATCAGCATTGTTTGCTCAACGGCCTGGACGAAATTGGCTTGACGCTGGAGGATGCCGCCACGATTCGCGATTTCGAGCAAAACTGGCGACGGCAGTGTCCCTGGCTGTTCAACGCGATTAGATAAGAATCAATTGGTTATTGCGATAGTTTGATATTTTAAGAGGCCACCAGTGAGCCATCCAGTGAAAAAGAACATTCTGGTACTCCCGGGCGACGGTATCGGCCCCGAGATCGTCGCCGAAGCGGTCAAGGTTTTGGACGTGGCCAACCGTCGCTTCGACCTTGACCTGAATCTGGAGGAGGGTTTGCTCGGCGGCTGCGCCATCGACGCCACCGGCGTGCCCTTTCCGCCCCAGACGCTGGTGCAGGCGCAGCGCGCCGATGCCATTCTGCTCGGTGCCGTCGGCGGCCCCCAGTGGGATAACATCGACCGCGCGATACGCCCCGAGAAAGGCCTGCTCGGTATCCGCAGTGCGCTCGATCTGTTCGGCAACCTGCGGCCGGCGGTACTCTACCCCCAGCTTGCCAATGCCTCCAGTTTGAAGCCCGAGGTGGTCAGCGGGCTCGATATCCTGATCGTCCGCGAATTGACCGGCGGCATCTATTTTGGCGAACCCCGAGGCATCCGCACCCTCGCCAACGGCGACCGTCAGGGTTACAACACGGATGTCTACAGCGAGACGGAAATTCGCCGTATCGGCCACCTCGCGTTCACTTCTGCGCGCAAACGCGGCGGCAAACTGTGCTCGGTCGACAAGGCCAATGTGCTCGAAGTCACCATGCTGTGGCGCGAGGTGATGACCACGCTCGCCGCCGACTACCCGGATGTCGAGTTGAGCCACCTGTATGTCGATAACGCGGCCATGCAGCTGGTGCGCGCGCCCAAGCAGTTTGATGTCATCGTCACCGGCAACCTGTTTGGCGATATCCTCTCCGATCAGGCCGCCATGCTCACCGGCTCCATCGGTATGCTGCCCTCGGCGTCTCTCGATCAGCACGGCAAGGGCCTGTACGAGCCGTGCCACGGTTCGGCGCCGGATATCGCTGGGCAGGGTGTCGCCAATCCGCTCGCAACTATCCTGTCAGCGGCGATGATGCTGCGCTATTCGCTCGACCAGACGACAGCGGCGGAAGCGATAGAGCGGGCAGTGGGCATTGTGCTGGATCAAGGCTTGCGCACGCCCGACATTCATACTCCCGGTACTAGCAAGGTCGGCACGGCGGCGATGGGAGATGCCGTAGCGGCGGCCCTGGCGGGCTCTTGAGGGCAGTCTGAGGGCGCATTGGTAACACTTTTTTTATCTTTATTTGGATTAACTAGTTTAATTAATTTTATGAAAAATATCGGTTTTATTGGCTGGCGCGGTATGGTGGGGTCGGTCCTGATGGAGCGCATGGCGGAGGCGGGCGATTTCCGCTTCCTGGCGTCCCAGAACATCGCGCCGGTATTCTTCAGCACGTCCCAACAGGGTCAGTCGGGGCCGGATATTGGTGGTGCGACGCCGTCGCTGCAGGATGCGATGAACCTGGATCAACTCAGCGCCATGGATGTGATCCTGACCTGCCAGGGCGGGGACTACACCAAGGCCATCTATCCCCGGTTGCGCGCGGCCGGCTGGCAGGGCTATTGGATCGACGCCGCGTCGGCGCTGCGCATGGACGCGGATGCCATTATCGTTCTCGACCCGGTCAATCGGGTGGTGATTGATCAGGGGCTCGCCGACGGCGTGAAGAATTACATCGGCGGCAACTGCACTGTCAGTCTGATGTTGATGGCGCTCGGCGGCCTGTTCAATGCCGGTCTTGTGGAGTGGACCACGGCGATGACGTACCAGGCCGCCTCCGGCGCCGGCGCCCAGAACATGCGCGAACTGATTGCCCAGATGGGCTCGATTCACCGCAGCGTCGTCGCCGAATTGGCGGACCCGGCGGCGGCCATTCTCGCTATCGATCGCAAGGTCACCGAGCACTTGCGCAGCGCCGCGCTGCCCAGCGAGCACTTCGGCCATCCGCTGGCCGGCAGCCTGCTGCCCTGGATCGACGTCGAGCTCGCCAACGGCCAAAGCCGAGAGGAGTGGAAGGGGCAGGCCGAGGCCAACAAGCTGCTCGGCCGCGAAGGCAATCCGATTCCCATGGACGGGCTCTGCGTGCGTGTCGGCGCCATGCGCTGCCACAGCCAGGCACTGACGATCAAGCTCACTCGGGATGTACCCATGGCCGATATCGAAGGGTTGATCGCCGAGGCCAATCCCTGGGTGCGGCTAATTCCGAACCATCGTGAAGACAGTTTGCGTGAACTGACGCCCGCGGCGGTAACCGGCCGCATGGAGGTTGCCGTCGGCCGCCTGCGCAAGCTGGCGATGGGCGACGAATACTTGAGCGCTTTCACCGTTGGCGACCAGCTGTTGTGGGGTGCCGCCGAACCTCTGCGGCGGATGCTACGCATTATTCTGGAGCGTCGATGACTGCAACGCCGATGATCGATATCGCGGTTGTGGGCGCCACTGGCGCCGTAGGTGAGGCAATCCTGTCGGTCCTTTCCGATAGAGGCATGCCCCTGGGCAAAGTACATGCTCTGGCGAGCGCGGCGTCATTGGGTGAAACCGCGATGTACGGCAACCGATCGCTGCCGGTCGCCAGTCTCGCGGAGTTCGATTTTTCGCAAGTCGCGATCGCCGTGTTTGCCGTCCCCGCCACCGTCGCTGCGGAGTTCGTGCCTGTGGCGGTCGCTGCGGGTGCGCTGGTGGTGGATTGCAGCGCACAGTTCCGCGATGACTTTGCCATCCCGTTGGTAGTGGCGGAGGTGAATCCGGAAGATATCGCCGCCTATAGTCCGGCTAATATCGTGGCGATACCTGGTGCTTCCGCAACCTTGCTGGCGACCGTACTGAAGCCTATCTACGATGAAGTGGGAATACGGCGTATCAATGTCGCCACTTACCAAGGAGTCTCTTCAGCCGGCAAGCGGGGTTTGACTGAGCTGGCGGGTCAGGCGGCGAACTTGCTGAGCGGCAAGCCGGTGACCGCGGCGGTATTTCCACGGCAGATAGCGTTTAATCTGATCCCACAAATCGGTGGCTTCATGGATAACCAATACAGCAGTGAAGAGACGGCGCTGGTAGGCGAGATGCGCAGACTGTTCGCCGATCCCGCGTTGGAAATCAATCCTACCTGTGTGCAGGTGCCGGTCTTTTATGGGCAGTGTCAGGCCGTCCATCTTGAAACTCAATATCCACTCGGTGTCGATCAAGTTCGGACTTTATTGCGGCGATCGCCGGGAGTGGCGATCAACGACCGCGGGTCGGCGCCCTATGCGACCCCGGTGGGCAATATCGAGGATGATGACCGCCTATTTGTCGGGCGGATTCGACAGGCTATTGCCGGTGAAAATGGCATCAACCTGTGGCTCCTTTCCGATAATCTGCGCAAGGGAGCCGCTCTGAACAGTATCCAGATCGCTGAACAATTGATAAAGTTTCACCTGTAAGAGAAAGCTTGGCGCCCTGTGTTATGGTGAATTGTGCGTTTGGCGGATATTAGCGGATAGATGCGAGGCGCGCGCGTGATTGGGAACACGACACGATATTAAGGAAAAGGAAGGAAAGGGATATGACCTTGCGTAGACTAGCTCTAGCTTATGCAACCGGACTGGTTGTTCTGGGATTTCCCGGATGGGCTTTGGCTCTTGGCATGGGGGAAGTCAAGCTCAATTCGGCGCTGAATGAGCCACTGGACGCGGAGATCCCCTTGGCTGGGGTCGGCGAGATTACCGAGGAGGAAATCATCGTCGGTCTCGCCAGTCAGAGTGATTTCGACCAGGCAGCGGTTGAGCGCGATTTTTTCCTCGTGGATTTACATTTCAAAGTTGATCTCGCGGACCCCGCCAGAGCGGTGATCCGTGTCACCTCGCGCAAAGCGGTGAAGGAGCCCTTCCTTGATTTCCTGGTCAATCTGCGCTGGCCCAGTGGCCGCTTGCTGCGTGAATACACGTTGCTGCTTGATCCCCCTGTATTTGCCGCGAAAAAGCCCGCGCAAATGCCGCGGGCTCGAAATTCATCGGCCACCGCTGAACGCTCCCAGACGCCAACGCGCACGAATGGCAGTTCAGGAGTATCTGAGGGCGACTACACCGTCGCCCGCGGGGATACGCTATGGGAAATAGCCCAACGAGTTGGCTCCGCCGATGCCACTGTTGAGCAGACGATGGTGGCGATACAGGAGATGAATCCGGATGCTTTTATTGGCGGCAATATCAATTTACTGATCAGCGGACGGGTGTTGCGCCTGCCTGGCGCTGCGGATACCAATCCCATCGACCACCGCCGTGCTGCGGCGAGAGTAGCTACCCAAACCCGTAGCTGGCGGGAGGCCACACCGGCATCGGCTCCGCCTCTCGACGATCGTTCTCGTGATGCTTCTACTACTGACGTAACGGCTACCACTGATGCAACGGTTGCTGACGTCGATGGACAGCTTCACCTCTCCGCCTCGGCACCCCGTGGTACAGAAAGCGGTTCTGCTGGCGCGGGCAACACTACTCAGCTCGCAGTCGTGCGGGAAGAGCTGGACCGCATTTCGCGGGAAAATCAGGAGCTGAAGGAAAAGTTGGCCAATCTGGAAGAGCAGGTTAGAACGTCATCGCGACTTGCCGAGATTGCCAGCGATCCGCTACGGGCGGCGCAGGTTGCGGCTGTCGCCAAGACTGCGGCGGCTGGCACTGAGGTGAGTCAAACGGATTCAACAAACGCTTCCGCCCCTACAGCAACTACTGCGCTAGCTGAACCAACTGCCGCACCCACAGATGCCGCGCCCACGGCGGCTGTGGCGACAGCAGCGGAACCACCAACCCCGCCGGCAGATCAAAGCCCGCCCGCCGGGGAGCCGGTGTATCAGCCCTCAACGCCACAACCGGGGGGGCCCGCCAGCGAATTTGTAGCAGCCCCCGAACCACCCGTTGTTAAAGAGGGTGGTATCTTTGCGATACTGAATCAGTACTTGGTTGTCATCTTCGGAGTGGTTGCCGCCTTGGTCGTGACGGTGATTGCGCTCGCCATGCGCAATCGAGGTGCCGCCAGTGAAGTGGTCGAGAAGGAGCTGCCCAGGTTTCGCGTGCCCGAACCGATTCAGCGGCCGACAGAGCGTCCAGTAGCTCAATCCGCTGCGCCGCGGTCACCACCGTCGCCTGAAGACATTGAGCTTGACGATGATGACAAAATCTTTGCCTCCGCCGGTAGTGGTGATCCATCAGGTCGCGAGTTCGTCGAATCCGCTGGCCTGGCCCCAGTAGAGGACATGGTTCAAGGCGAAAATCCTGAAAGCCGTCTGGCCGCGCTCAGTGACGAGATCACTTTCGCGACCAGCGCGAAAACGTCCTTTGACCAGGATCTTGAACTGGAATGGCCCCTGGATGCGAGCGACGCTGCTCCAGCCTCCCCTGTGGAAACCGTGGTATCGACGCGCACCGATGACGAAGCTTTTGAGCTTGACCTGGACAGTTTCGATTTGGATGCCGCGGACAGTCTCGTCGAGTTCAATGAAGCGCCAGCGCCTTCAGCAGGCGATTTTGGCGATGTGGCCGGGCTTGAAGTTGATGCAGCGGATTCAGCCTTTAAGTTGACGCTGGAAGATCAACTAGAAAGTCTTGGCGCTGAGCTTAAGGCCGGTGCTGAGGTCGATCTGGACGAGAGCTTTGATCTCGACAAGGACTTTAACCTGGGAAAGGACTTCGACCTCGATAAGGAGTTTGACCTCGGTAAGGATTTTGATTTTGGCAATGATCAGGATGCCATGGCAACCCAGCTTGAGCTCGCTCAGGCCTACGCTGACATGGACGATGTCGAGGGTGCCCGGGAAATCCTTGCCGACGTCATTGTCAAGGGTAACGCCGAGCAGCAGGAAAAAGCCCGACAACTATTGCAAGCCATTGCTTGATATTCTCTTCTCGCGATCAGCGATCCTTGTGATCGTGGATACGCCGGCGGTGGAGACCGAGGCCCCACCCACTACCTCCAAGTAGCACCGATCTCATGCCGTGTCTGAGATAGACAACCGACAACGATTCCCGTCCTATAATTCTCGATCCGCGGCGATCGAGCTGCCTGAAGGCATTGAGAGAGTTGCGGTCGCTCTGGAGTATGACGGCAGCAACTACTGTGGCTGGCAACGACAGCTGCACAGCACCGGTGTGCAGGCCCTGGTTGAGACGGCGCTGTCCCGCGTGGCCGCCGAGCCCATCAGGGTGTTTTGCGCCGGCCGCACGGATACTGGCGTCCATGCCACCCATCAGATTATCCATTTCGACACCTCTGCGCGGCGCTTGCCGCGCAACTGGATCCTCGGTGCCAATGCCAACCTGCCAGCCGGTATCCGATTGCATTGGGCGCGATCGATGCCCGCTCGATTTCACGCCCGCTTCAGCGCAACCGCGCGAACTTACCGCTATCTGATCTGCAACCAGCCGTACCGCCCGGCGTTGATGGCTAGCCTGCTGACATGGGAACGTGTATCCCTCGCCATTGAACCCATGATCGAGGCGGCGGACTACCTGCTCGGCGAGCACGATTTTTCCTCTTTTCGTGGTGCCGGCTGTCAATCGAGTTCGCCCAACCGTCACGTGGAGTACATCAATCTGTGTTGGCGCGGTAGCGTCCTCATCCTCGAGGTTCGCGCCAATGCCTTTTTACTGCATATGGTGCGCAATATCGCCGGCGCTCTGATGGCGGTTGGCCGCGGTGAGCGCCCACCGGCCTGGATCGGCGAACTTCTGGGCAAGCGTGATCGCACTCAGGGCGCGGTAACGGCGCCAGCGGCGGGGTTGTATCTGGTCGCGGTTCGCTATCCCGATGAATTTGGTATGCCAGTCTTTCCCTTGGGGCCGGCGCTGTTGGATCCGGGGCGGTCGCCTTGATCCCATTCCCATCCCGAATTGAGCCCCAGTAGTCAAGGAAAGTGCGCCATCAGTGCGCGGGTATGAGTGCACGGGGTGGAACTGTCGTTTATGCTGCATCCCAAAAACCACAGCAGGTAATCGACGATGAAAGACGTAAAAGGCAAGGTGGCGTTTATTACGGGCGGCGCGAGCGGCATGGGTCTTGGCATGGCGCGGGCGTTCGGTGCCGCCGGCATGAAGGTCATGATCGGCGACATTGAACAGGGCGCTCTTGACGCCGCGGTCGCCGGACTGAAAGCAAGAGGCATCGAGGCTGCCGGGGTACGGGTTGACGTGGCAGACCGGGATTCGGTGTTCGCGGCGGCGGATGCCACCATCGCGGCGTTCGGCAAAGTCCATGTGCTGTGCAACAACGCCGGCATCGGCGTCAGCGGCAAATCCGAAAAATGCTCGCTGGAAAACTGGCAATGGGTCATGGATGTGAATCTGTGGGGGGTGATCTACGGCTTGCAAGCGTTCATGCCGCTCATCGAATCCCACGGCGAAGAGGGCCACGTCATGAGCACCGCATCGATGGCGGGCATGGTGAGCTTTCGCTACATGGGCCCCTACAACGCCACCAAATTTGCCGTGGTGACGATCATGGAGACCATGATGGAAGAACATCGCGACGACAATATCGGGGTGTCGGTACTCTGCCCAGGGGTGGTCGCCACCAATATCGCCAGCGGTACCCGCAATCGTCAGTCCCGCTACGGTGGATCTCGGGAAGCGCGCGACCTGGAAGCCAATGCAGCGATGCTGGCCAAGGGCCTCGACCCCGATATCGTCGGAGAACAGGTGTTGGAAGCCATTCTCGAAGACCAACCCTATATTTTTACTGACCCCAGTATGCGGCGCTTTATCGACAAACGTTTTGAACGTTTGTCCGCAGGCTACGATTGGGCGGACAATTGCAAAGCGCTGAAAAAAGCCGGGCTCTGATAAGGAGCGGAGCCGACGCAACGCCGCATGCGCGATTGATGGCGTGCGGAATACAGCGCTTTGAAGCAAAGCCCCCA
>JBPPNE010000320.1:0-3840 GCA_051306415.1 Porticoccaceae bacterium | reverse complement strand
TACTCGTCCAGCAGGGATACCAACATCGCTGGATCGGGTTTCGATGCCGTTTCGTCCGCACACCTGGTGGCGTCAAAAAATCCCATCAAACCCAGCGATTGCAGAGTTCTATCAAGTCCCTTGCGACTCTTGCCAGTCGCTACCGCCATCAGAAAATCCTGCTCGCGCAGGCGCTCAAGCCCCTCCTTCACTCCCGGGAAAAACGGCGAGGGCACAGCGTCCTCACGCACGAAATGCCCGGCATAGCTCTCCCGCAGTGCGCGCACCGCATCCCTGCCAATGCCGGGAAACAGTTGCTCAAGAGCCTCGTGCATACCCAGGCCCACGATATCCTTGGCTGCGCTGAGACTAGGCACCGGCAGACTGACATCGCGTGCCGCCAATTGCAGGCAAGTCGCGATCCGCTGCAACGAATCACACAGGGTGCCGTCCCAGTCAAAAATCAGCATGCGCGGCGTCACTACCGAGGGATTTCCTTTACTAACTGCCATCACAGGCTCTCCAACAGAAGTTGCAGATCGGTGGGGATTGGCGCTGACACGCGAACACGCTCCCCACCGCCAGGCGCATCAAAAGCGAGTTCGGCGGCATGCAAGAACAGGCGGCGTAAACCTCGACCGCGCATCTCCTGGTCAAACTGACGATCGCCGTATTTCTCATCACCAGCGAGCGGGTGGCCAACGCTTTGGCAATGCACTCGGATTTGGTGAGTGCGGCCTGTTTCCAGCCGGGCCTCCACCAGAGTCGCGTCGCGATAGCCCTTCAGCACACGGAAATGGGTGACGGCGCGCTTGCCCGTGGTATCCAGCCGCACAATACGCTCCCCGGAGGCTGAGGCCTCTTTGCGCAATGGCGCATCGACCTTTTTCAGGGTCTTGTCCCATTGCCCGCGGACCAGCGCCCAATAGCGCTTTTCGATGGTTCCGGCCCGCATTTGCTCTTGTAGCTGACGCAATGCGCTGCGCTTCTTGGCGATCAACAGGCAGCCCGAGGTATCGCGGTCGAGCCGGTGGACTAGCTCCAGCGCCGACTGCTGTGGCCGCATGGCCCGCAGCGCCTCAATCACCCCAAGACTGATGCCACTGCCGCCGTGGACAGCCATGCCAGCGGGCTTGTCGAGCACTAAGAGTTCGTCATTTTCCAGCAAGATGCTCAGCGTGAGCGACGCCCGCAGTCCGGCTCCCGGCGCGGACACCGGGCTGCCTTCGCTCACCCGAACCGGTGGAATACGCACGATATCCCGCGCGGCAAGGCGATATTCAGGGCCAATGCGACCCTTGTTGACTCTCACCTCGCCTTTGCGCAGCAAGCGGTAAACCCGCGATTTCGGCACACCTTTGAGGCGCGTAAACAGGAAATTGTCGATCCTCTGCCCGGCACGGTCAGGATCAATTTCGACGAATTCGACACTCGCTGGCGGGGAGTTCAGTTTGACCATTTAGGAGGGTACCGCACAGGGAGCATCAAATTCTACCAGCCTTCATCAATTTGTGCTTTCAATTGAAGGGCTTATTAATTATTGCTATAGTGTGTCGGCCGCTTGAAAAATGCCGTCAATAGCAACCCCTGAAGTTGGTAACGGCAGGCGGCCACCCCGGTGGATATCCACCAACTTAGTTATCCGGGCGTCTGCCAACTCCGCTAGTAGTCCTTTCTATTAGTCGTTGGCGCACCCCCGCACAGCAACCGCATCAAGGAATGCTGGAGCTGCTGAGAGAACAGGATGTAGAACATTTGCCAGCGGCACTGGGCACAAATTGCGTCGCTCCTAGTCTAGCGACTTTCGACAAAGCCCGTGAGAAATAGACAAGTCAGCCCAATCCCGCTATTGGCAACTGGTTAGACAAGAAAGACATTGCACTTTTAAAGGCCGTGCCGTGAGCAGCGAGAGTGTTTGCAGAGATTCGCGACTGCTTGAAACGACCCGACTTTCAACAGCCAGGCTCCAAGCCCTAAGCTGGGAAATGATCGGGTTGCAAGCACCGCTGCCAGCAACAGATGACCATCAACTGAAGCGAGAGCAACGCAAGCCATAAGTAACGATGTGAAACCCTTGTGAAAGGGGAACGGATCCACAACCCACTCCGGGTGTCGCTTGGCGGCGCCGGCAGCGGCCTTCGATCCCCCTTCGAGCTAACCGAGTTCTTTAGCGATCCTGTTCTCTGCGGCACTTTGGTTGTTCTTTGAACCCAATGAAAACGCAGGACAGAAACTATCATGAAAAGAATGCTCATCAACGCCACTCAGCCCGAAGAGCTGCGTGTGGCTCTGGTCGACGGCCAACGGCTGTACGACCTGGATATCGAACACCATACCCGCGAACAAAAGAAAGCCAACATCTACAAGGGCAAAATCACCCGGGTTGAGCCCAGCCTTGAAGCCGCTTTTGTCGACTTCGGCTCCGAACGTCACGGCTTTCTGCCGCTCAAAGAAATCTCCCCGCAATACTTCAAAAAGCGGTCCGGCGAAAGCCAGGGTCGCGGCAAAATCAAGGAGCTAATTTCCGAAGGCCAGGAAATCGTCGTCCAGGTCGATAAAGAGGAGCGCGGCAACAAGGGTGCCGCGCTCACCACCTTCATCAGCCTTGCCGGACGCTATATGGTGCTGATGCCGAACAATCCCCAGGCGGGGGGTATCTCGCGGCGCATTGAGGGCGAGGATCGCTCCGAACTGCGCGACGCCATCCGCGATATCAACATACCGGAAGGCAGCGGCGTTATCGTCCGCACGGCCGGAATCGGCCGCAGCGCCGAGGAATTGCAGTGGGATCTCGACTACCTGCTGCAACTGTGGAAGACCATTGAGGGCGAGGCACAGCAAACCTCCGCACCACGCTTTCTGTTTCAGGAGAGCAACGTCATCATCCGCGCCATCCGCGACTATTTGCGGCCGGATGTCGGAGAAGTCATTGTCGATACCCGCGAAGCCTACCAACTGGCGGTGGCCTTCACCCAGCAGGTGATGCCGTCGTACAGCAGTCGAATCCGCTTCTACGAGGACAATATCCCCCTCTTCAACCGCTACCAGATTGAAAACCAGATTGAAACCGCGTTCCAGCGCGAGGTCAAACTGCCCTCCGGCGGCTCCATCGTCATCGATATCACCGAGGCCATGGTGGCCATCGACATCAACTCCTCGCGCGCCACCAAGGGTAGCGACATCGAAGAGACGGCGCTGCAAACCAATTCGGAAGCGGC
The DNA here is from genome assembly GCA_051306415.1 of Porticoccaceae bacterium. Lineage (GTDB taxonomy): Bacteria > Pseudomonadota > Gammaproteobacteria > Pseudomonadales > Porticoccaceae > CBDDRG01. The sequence goes on along the minus strand of JBPPNE010000320.1, from coordinate 643 downwards.
TGACGAAATTGGTCGCCAACTGCGCTTGCGGGATATCGGCGGACTGATTGTCATCGATTTTATCGACATGGCGAGCGCCAAAAATCAACGCGAGGTGGAAGAGCGAGTCCGCAGAGCCCTCGAAGTGGATCGCGCGCGGGTACAGGTTGGACGCATCTCCCGCTTTGGCCTGCTCGAAATGTCCCGCCAGCGGTTGCGGCCCTCCCTTGAAGAAATGACTTCCCACGCCTGCCCGCGCTGTAACGGCCAAGGCACTATCCGCAGCACCCGCTCACTGGCGCTGTCCATCTTGCGACTGGTTGAAGAGGAGGCTCAAAAAGATACCAGCGTCGAGATTCGCGCCATCACCCCGGTGCCAGTGGCCACCTTCCTGCTCAACGAAAAGCGGCGGGAAATCGGTGACATCGAACGCCGCAACAAAACCCGAATCGTCATTCTGCCGCACCCGGAGATGGAAACCCCCCACTTCGAGGTTCAGCGCATCCGCGAGCAAGATGAGGCCGCCGGGGAATACAGCTATCGGCTCACCGAGATTTCCACCCAGGAAACCAAACTCGATCTGGCCAGCCCCGCGCCTACGGTGGTGCTCGAAAAACCCGCAGTCCAAACCATGGCGCCGTCGACACCAGCACCTCTCCCTACC
>JBPPNE010000319.1:0-2796 GCA_051306415.1 Porticoccaceae bacterium | reverse complement strand
AAGGCCCTGAGCGCCGGGTTTTGACAAGGCATTGGGATTGAAACCGGATTCGGTGTGGATCACAGCCTTGACGAGGCCGTGGTCTATCCCGTTGCTTAAGGCTTCATGGTGAATTAGATTGTCGAAGGTATCACGCAGCTTGCTGAAGCTTGGATAAACCGCCGACTCATCGGAGCCCCAGTTCTGGTAGTGATGAACGTTGGTGTCGGGAAACCAGGTGACCTTGTTGAGTTGATCATAATGGCGGAACCGCTCGCCGCTGGGCTTACGGTGTCGATCAATCACGTTGGTGAAGAGGACGTTACCTTGCTCGTCCTTGAAGGTGTAGACATTCCCGGCGACGCACGGCAGTCCGAAAACCGCTAGCAGAGCGCCGAGTAGGGCGTGAAAACAGCGAATCCTCGTCCACCAGTACACTGAAGAGCCCTCCGGGCGGGTGGTATTTGTCCTTTCCCTATCAGGATGCGTCGCGCACCACGAGGTTGATCATAAGATAAAGTCTTCCAACACCATAATAACGGGCAAACAGGTCAATGCTTGAACGCTTTTCTTAATTTCGTATTAACTTCGCTTTCACGAGTATTTTAGCCTAACACGCTGGCCTAGCACCGACGTCATATCCGATTACGCTCAATCAGCTGGCGGGCAATGATGATGCGCTGCATTTCATTGGTGCCCTCACCGATGATCATCAGGGGAGCATCACGGTACAGGCGTTCGGCATCGAATTCGCAGGAGTAGCCGTACGCGCCGTGAATCCGCATGTTCTCATCGGCATTTTTGGCGGCGGCTTCACTCGCAAAATATTTCGCCATGCCGGCTTCCATGTCACAGCGCTCACCGCGATCAAAAGCACTGGCGGCATGCTCCAGCAGCAAGCGGGCAGCTTCAGCGCGGGTTGCCATTTCTCCGAGCTTGAGCTGAATTGCCTGGTGCTCGCAGATAGGCTTACCGAAGGTCTTGCGCTGTTGGGAGTAGGCGACGGATTGCCTGAGTGCGGCGTTGGCAACGCCGACGCCACGGGCGGCGACGTTAATGCGACCTAGCTCCAGGCCGCTGACGGCATGGTAAAAACCTTGCCCCTCGACACCGCCAACCAGGCAATCTTCATGGACGCGGTAGTTATCGAAAACAATTTCCGCGGTATCGATGCCGCGATAGCCCAATTTCTTCAGCTTGCGGGTGACATTGAAGCCATCGCCTTTTTGCGCGATGAACATGCTCATGCCCTTGCGCGCGGGTGTCGCTGTTGGGTCTGTTTTCACCAGCAGCGCGATGCAGTTACCCTCAATGGAATTGGTAATCCAGCTCTTGCTGCCATTGATCAGGTAGTGATCGCCATCTCGCTTGGCGCTACAGCGGATCCCTTGCAAGTCGGTACCGGCATCGGGTTCAGTGAGCCCAATGCCGCCGCGCAGTTCGCCAGCAGCAAAACGCGGCAGGTACTTTTGCTTTTGTCTTTCGGTGCCATAGCTCTGCACGCAGCGCGCCATAATCAGGTGTGAGTTGAAGATACCGGATAGTGACATCCAGACTTCTGATACCCGGGTAACAATCTTGGCGTAGATGGACGCGCTCAGCCCAAGGCCGCCATATTCTTGCTTGATGGTGGCGCCAAAAAGCCCCAGGTTCTTCATCTGCTCGACCATCGCGTGGGGATATTCATCGCTTTGCTCGAGATCGTGACAATAGGGTGCGACGTCTTTCTCCAGCCAGCGATTCACGCTGTCCAAAATAAGCCGTTCATCGTCGTTTGACATGGTGTGTCCCGGTGATTTTGGGGTTCAATAATTCGCTTTATCGTCAACGGCATGGCCAGTTTTTGGGATCAGCATGGTGCGCACGAAGTCGCAGACGACGATGCCGTTCTGGTTCTTACCCAAGGTCTTGATGACGACGAGGCCGGCATTGGGTCGGCTCTTGGATTCACGGATTTCAAGCACTTCCGATTCGGCGTACAGGGTATCGCCAACGAACACGGGTGCTGGCAGTCTAATCTCTTTCCACCCCAGGTTGGCGATCGCCTTCTGACTGACGTCGGAAACGCTCATTCCTGCGACGACTGCCACGGTAAACGGACTAACCACCAGCCGCTGACCAAATTCACTGTGCTTGGCGTATTCGGCGTCGAAGTGCAGTGGATGGCCATTCATCGTCAACAGGGTGAACCAGGTGTTATCGGTTTCGCTGATGGTACGGCCGGGGCGGTGCTCATAGACGTCACCGACATTGAAGTCCTCAAGGTAGCGACCATAGGATTCGCGGTAGCGGTTGGGTCCGATTTGGATGGATTTAGGCATGATCTATCCCTTATTCGAAAAGCTTGCTTTAAAAAATGGCTCTGCCCGTTCATGGGGAGAGAGAATGGAAATTGGACTGGGGGACACTAGCAATTTCGACTTGGTCGATCAAGCGCGGCCTCTCGGTTCTGGTGCAGAGATGTAGCCCCTATGGTTTGCTGGCTTGGCTTATCTAGAGGACGATGCGGCGTCAGAAAGTCCTGGTAGCCATCGTTTGCGCCGCGCCGCAATGGGCGCGCGCGTTGGCTCTGGTCTATGGAAAATCGAACGGCCGCGTGTGGAACAGAGAACAAGCCGCTGCCCCAAATCTAATTCCACCGGGGCTAATTCCATCAGGGCTAAGCTGTCTGGATTCTGCTGCGCCACTGGTTCGCCAGTGGCGGTTCGGATCTGTCTGCGTCTTGGCTCGATCGGGCGAAGACTAAAAGCCTATTTGAGCCGACAACGTTAGCGCGTTACTGATATAGCTTACTTCGGTATCCGATGACCGCTGGTC
>JBPPNE010000318.1:0-9102 GCA_051306415.1 Porticoccaceae bacterium | reverse complement strand
CCGCCGTCGGCCGCCCCACGCTCACATACGGTTTTGCCGAAGGTGCCGATTTTCGCATCACCGATGTCAAGCTCGATGGTCTCGGCAGCCGCTTTGTCATTCACCGGCCCGAGGGTCGAGTACCGCTGGCGCTGCGCCTGAATATTCCGGGCGCCCACAATGTGTTGAACGCGGCAGCGGTGGTCGCCGTGGCCACCGACGAAGGTATCGCCGATGCCGCCATCGAGCGCGGCTTGGCGGGGTTTCAGGGCGTCGGTCGGCGCTTCGAGGTGTACGGCGATTACCCGGTTGCCGGCGGCACCGCGATGCTGGTGGACGATTACGGCCACCATCCCCGTGAAGTCGAGGTGACCATCCAGGCGGTGCGGGATGGCTGGCCGGGGCGGCGTCTGGTGGTGATCTTCCAGCCCCATCGCTACAGTCGCACCCGCGATCTCTACGAGGATTTTGTCCAGGTGCTGTCGGCCTGCGATGCGTTGATTCTGCTGCCGGTCTACAGCGCCGGGGAAGAGCAAATCCCTGGCGCCGACAGCCGCCACCTGTGCCGCAGCATCCGCCAGCGCGGACTGGTCGATCCGATCTACGCCGACAGTATCGACGCCGTGCCGGCCATCGTGCGCGACGTCGTGCGCGGCGGCGACATCGTCATTACCCAGGGCGCGGGCAGCGTCAGTCAACTGGTTCGGCTGCTCGCCGAACGTCAATTGCGGTAGGAGCGAACACCGGTGGCAGTGAGTTCAGTCATGCAGCAGCGCTTCGGTCGAGTCGCCGTGCTCTACGGCGGCACGTCGGCGGAGCGGGCAATCTCGCTGTTGAGCGGCGTGGCGGTGTTGCAGGCGCTGCTCGCCGCCGGCGTCGATGTAGTGGGCATCGATGTCGCCGGGGATCTCATCGAGCGGCTGACCCGTGAGGCCCCGGATCGCGTATTTATCGCCCTCCATGGTCCCGGTGGCGAGGATGGCACCGTTCAGGGCGCGCTGGAATTTCTTCGCCGGCCCTACACCGGCAGCGGCGTGCTGGCGTCCGCGCTGGCGATGGACAAGTTGCGCTGCAAGCAGTTGTGGCGAGGTGTCGGTCTGCCCACAGCGCCGTTCGCCGTGCTCGAAGCGGCCAGCGATTGGGCGCAAGTGCTCGCTGAGCTCGGCGGCGTCGCCATGGTCAAGCCAGCCCGTGAGGGCTCCAGTCTGGGGATGGCGCGAGCGACCACGGCGGAGGCCCTGCGGGCGGCCTGGCAGGCGGCCGCCGAATTCGACGGCAGTGTGCTGGCCGAGCGCTGGCTCGCAGGTGCCGAGTACACGGTGGCGATCCTGGCGGGCCGTGCGTTGCCGGCGATCAAGCTGGAAACCGATCGCGAATTCTATGACTACGAGGCCAAATACCTGGCCAACGACACCCGCTACCTGTGCCCTTGCGGCCTGTCGCCGGAGCGGGACGCGCGTCTGCGTGAACTCGCCCTGCGCGCCTTTGCGAGCCTCGGCTGTCGCGGCTGGGGTCGGGTCGATGTGATGGCGGATGCCGCGGGCGATTTCCATCTGCTGGAGATCAACACGGTGCCCGGCATGACCGATCACAGCCTGGTGCCGATGGCCGCCGCCGCTGCCGGCCTGTCCTTCGGCGAGCTCGCGCTGGCGATTCTGGATACGGCGGGGAGCGATCGGTGAATCAGCGCAGGGCGGGACGCAATAATTCTCCACCGCCGGCGACCGCCGGCGCGATGACCGGCGTGCGCGCACTGGTGGCGATAGTGACCGCCGCGATGCTGGTCGGTGGCATTGGCTGGGGCGGGAAACAGTTCTACCGGGCGGTGGATACCCCGGTCGAGATGATTGGTGTCAATGGTCCGCTGCAGCGGGTTTCCCGCCAGGAGATCGAGGCCCTAGTGGTGGGCGCCATGAACGGTGGCTTTCTCAGCCTCAAGCTGGCGACGATTCGCGATGCCCTCGAAGCCCATCCCTGGATTGAATCCGCCCGCGTGCAGCGGACCTGGCCGAAGGGACTGTTGATCAGCTTCGCGGAGGAAACGCCGATTGCGCGCTGGGGCGACAACGCGTTCCTCAATCGCAGTGGCCTGGTGCTGACGGCTGCGAACAGTACAGGACTGGATGCTTTGCTCCAGCTCGCCGGGCCGCCGGGCAGCGAACGGGAGGTGATGCGGGAGTACAGCGATCTCGCCCGCTGGCTGCAACCGACGGGACTGAAGATCAGCACGCTCAGCCTCGACAACCGGGGCTCCTGGAGCGCCCAGTTCGAGGGCGGTCTCCGCCTGTTGCTGGGGCGCGAGCAGATTTCGGCACGGGTCCACCGCTTCCTCGTGGTCTGGGATCTGGTGCTGCGGGAGCGCAGCGCGGAAGTCGCCCAGGTCGACGCCCGCTATGACGGCGGCCTGGCGGTGCAGTGGCAGAAAATCAATGAAGCGGGCTAAGCAGTGGCTGGAGTCTATGACAACCCGGGTTCAAAGGAGTCCGAAGATGGCACAGGGCAGTAACGAGCAATTGATTGTCGGGCTCGATATCGGCACCTCGAAAGTTGTCGCCATCGTCGGTCTAGTCAATCCGAGCGGGCAGCTCGAGATCATCGGTACCGGCATGCATCCGTCAACGGGGATGAAGAAAGGCATGGTGGTGGACATCGAATCCACCGTGCAGGCAATCCAGCGGGCGGTGGAAGAAGTGGAATTGATGGCGGGCTGCCATATCCATTCCGTCTATGCGGGCATCGCCGGCAGCCACATCCGCAGTCTGAACTCTCACGGCATCGTCGCCATCCGCGACCGCGAAGTGCGCCAATTGGATGTCGATCGGGTCATCGATGCCGCGCGCGCGGTGGCGATTCCGGCGGATCAGGAAATCCTCCACGTGTTGCCGCAGGAGTACATCATCGACAACCAGGAGGGTGTGCGCGAGCCCCTGGGGATGTCCGGGGTGCGGTTGGAGGCGAAAGTCCATTTGGTCACCTGTGCCGCCAACGCGGCGCAGAACATCAAGAAGTGTATCCGCCGCTGCGGCCTTGAGGTCAATGACGTCATTCTTGAGCAGCTGGCGTCGAGTTACGCGGTCCTCACCGACGACGAAAAGCAGCTCGGCGTCTGCCTGGTGGATCTCGGTGGCGGTACCACGGATATCGCGATCTTCACCGAGGGCGCGATTCGTCACACCGGCGTGATTCCGATCGCCGGCGACCAAGTCACCAATGACATCGCGATGGCGCTGCGCACGCCCACCGCGCACGCCGAGGAGCTCAAGATTCGCTATGCCTGCGCGCTGGCCAAGCTCGCCGGGCCGGAGGAAACCATCAAGGTGCCCAGTGTCGGCGAACGCCAGCCCCGCGACCTGTCCCGGCAAGCTCTGGCCGAGGTGGTAGAGCCCCGTTACGACGAGCTCTTCACGTTAGTGCAGGCGGAGCTGCGGCGCAGCGGTTACGAGGAGCTGATCGCGGCCGGCATCGTGCTCACCGGGGGCACCGCCAAGATGGAGGGCGCAATCGAGCTGGCGGAGGAAATCTTCCACATGCCGGTGCGCCTGGGCTATCCGCAGAACATTCGCGGCCTCACCGACATCGTCAACAACCCAATTTACTCCACCGGCGTCGGCCTCATTCTGTACGGCATGCGCCAGCAGCGGGAGGGTGGCCAGGTGATGCGCAGGGACGATGCCATCGACAGTTGGCTGGGGCGAATCAAGCAGTGGTTTCAAAAGAATCTCTAGGGGAGAGGTGAGCAGGGAGTGGGTGTGGACAGGGATTGTCCCTATGGGTACGACAGGTGGCGGCGAGGGAGTGCCATCGGTTGTCGGATTTCTACAGCGACGTTAATTGAAAGGGGTAGACCATATGTTTCAAATCGTAGATAGCGTTCCGGATCGGGCGGAAATCAAGGTCATTGGCGTCGGCGGTGGCGGCGGCAATGCGGTTCGTCACATGATTGCCTGCGAGGTCGGTGGTGTCGAGTTCATCTGCGCCAACACCGATGCCCAGGCACTGCGCGACTTTCACGGCGCCACCTTGTTGCAACTGGGCGGCAGCGTGACCAAAGGCCTCGGCGCGGGCGCCAACCCTGAAGTCGGGCGCATCGCCGCGATGGAGGACAGGGATCGCATAGCCGATGTCCTCGAAGGTGCCGATATGGTGTTCATCACCGCGGGCATGGGTGGCGGCACCGGCACCGGTGCGGCACCCGTCATCGCCGATGTGGCCAAGGAACTCGGCATCCTCACCATCGCGGTGGTGACTCGGCCCTTCCCCTTCGAGGGCAAGAAACGGATGGCCGTCGCCGACGAGGGCATTCGCCTGCTCAAGGACAAGGTGGATTCGCTGATCACCGTGCCCAACGAGAAACTCTTGAGTGTGCTCGGCAAGAGCACCAGTCTGTTGCAGGCGTTCAAGGCGGCCAACGATGTGCTGCTCGGCTCCGTGCAGGGCATCGCCGACCTGATCATCCGCCCGGGCCTGATCAACCTCGACTTTGCCGATGTGCGCGCGGTGATGTCGGAAATGGGCATGGCGATGATGGGTTCCGGTCGCGCCAGCGGCGAGGGTCGCGCCCGTATCGCCGCCGAGGCCGCGGTACACAGCCCGCTGCTTGAGGATATCGATCTGCGCGGCGCGCGCGGCATTCTGGTCAACATCACCGCCGGCCCCGATCTGTCCCTCGGCGAGTTCACCGATGTTGGCGAGATCGTGGAAGAATTCGCCTCCGACAACGCGACCGTGGTGGTGGGAACGGCGATTGACCCCGATATGGGTGATGAACTGCGGGTCACCGTGGTCGCCACGGGCCTCGGTCAGGGCGCCGAGTTGGTGCTGACGTCGCCCAGGGTAGTGCCGAGCATGCGTGGGGCCGATGCGGCACCGGATTACGCCAGTTTCACCCGTCCGGCGATCACGCGTCGCAAGTCGATGGGTCAGGACGGTGGCGCAGCGCGCAAACTCGACCTTAGTAGCGGCAATACGGATCCGGATTACCTGGATATCCCGACGTTCCTGCGCAACCAGGCCGACTGATCGATCCCGCCGTCTGCTGTGCGGATGCCGCGCCTACCCCTCGCAGCGTCCGCCAGACGCCCTGCCCCTCCAGGGCGCGGCGGCGTTTAGTCATGCCCGTGGCCAGCCGTGGGCCGCGGATTCCGGTCGCCATTTTGGGTAGCCATGCGGGTAGAGCATTGCAGCCTGTTTTGCTACCATGCCCAGCCACGTTCCGACCAGGCCCTCCGCCAGTGATACGACAGCGCAGCTTGAACAACACTATTCGCGCTACTGGGGTCGGTCTCCACACCGGTGAAAAAGTCTATCTGACACTGCGTCCGGCGCCGATCGACACCGGTATCCGCTTCCGCCGCGTCGACCTCGATCCGCCCGTTGAAATTCCCGCATTAGCCAACAATGTCGGTGATACCACGCTGTCCACCACGCTGGTCAAGGGCGATGTCCGGGTTTCGACCGTTGAGCACCTGCTGTCGGCGATGGCTGGGCTCGGCATCGATAACGCGATCATTGACGTCACCGCCGCGGAAGTGCCGATCATGGACGGTAGTGCCGGGCCCTTTGTGTTTCTGATTCAGTCCGCGGGCATCGTCGAACAGAACGCGGCCAAGAAATTTATCCGTATCAAGAAGCCGGTTCACGTCCAGCAGGACGACAAGACGGCGAGCTTCAAACCCTTCAACGGCTTCAAAGTCACCTTTGCTATCGATTTTGACCATCCAGTGTTCCGTCAGCGCAACCTGAAGGCGACCGTGGATTTTTCGAGCACCTCCTTCGTCAAGGAGGTGAGCCGCGCACGCACCTTCGGTTTCATGCACGAGATCGAGTACCTGCGCTCGAAGGGGCTGGCCCGTGGCGGCAGCATGGACAATGCCATCGTGGTGGACCAGGATCAGGTACTCAACGAGGATGGCCTGCGCTACGACGACGAATTCGTCAAGCACAAGGTGCTCGATGCCATTGGCGACCTGTATCTGCTCGGCAACAGTTTGATCGGCGAGTTCGAGGCCTATAAATCAGGACATGCGCTCAACAATGTCCTGCTGCGCGAGTTGCTGTCCCGCCGCGACGCCTGGGAAGTGGTGACCTTTGAGAATAACGAAGAGGAAGTTCCGATTTCCTACGCCCGGCCCTTGCTGGCTGGCTAACTTCCACACGCACTCGATCAGACTGAGAGCGACATGGTGAAAATCGTTGTCTGCAGCCCAAGCCAAGGCAAGCTGTTCACGCTGCGTCTGAATCTGTGGGCGAAAGTGCTGCTGTCGGTCTGCGTGCTGGGAATTCCCGGCGGCATCGGCCTGCTGATTGGCAAGCACGTCAACGGAAATCCCTCCATCGACGAGGCAGTCAAGGCGCTCAAGGCGCAACTGGCGCGCCAACGCGATGACAGCGCCTCCGGCGAACGCGATGCCGGGCGCCAGGTGGAGGCGCTGACGCAGAAACTCGCCGAGATGCAGGCGCGCCTGGTACGCCTCGACGCGCTTGGCGAGCGGCTGACCGCAATGGCGGGCCTCGACGATGGCGAATTTGATTTTAGCTCTCCCCCCGCCGTTGGTGGCCCCGAGGAGTTGAGCGCTGAGCCTGCGACCGGCAATGCCACCGACAATGCCACCGACAATGCGGTGCTGGGCCCGCTATTCGCGAGCCTCGATGCCCAAATCAACAACCGCGAACAACAGCTCACGCTACTCGGCGACATGATCAAGGATCGCGAGCTCAAGCGGGATCTGACCGTCGCCGGCTGGCCCCTGCTCAAAGGCTCCATCTCCTCGCCCTTTGGCGTTCGTCGGGATCCCTTCAACGGCCGCCGGGCGATGCACCGTGGTATGGATTTCGCGGGCAAGGCGGGTGCGCCAGTGGTGGCGGTGGCGGCCGGCATCGTGGTTCGCGCGGAGGAGTACAAGGGTTACGGGCGGCTGGTCGAGCTTGATCACGGCGACGGCCTGATCACCCGCTACGGCCACAATCGGGCTACCCTGGTGCAAGCCGGCGACTCGGTCGCCAAGGGCCAGGCGATTGCCCTGGTCGGCAGTACGGGCCGCTCTACCGGGCCGCACGTCCACTTCGAAGTCTTCAAGAACGGCCGCGCCGTCGACCCCGCCAGCTACATTCACCGCACCGTTCACTAGCCTCGCCTGCTGTTTCCCGCGCTGCGCTCGCAGGGATTTCCCGGCGAGACCTACTCCTATAGCACCCGATTGAGAATCAAGGCATGGTTGGCAAACTGTTGAAAAAGGTGTTCGGCACCAAGAACGACCGCGAGCTGCGGCGCTTGCGGCGACAGGTGGAGGCGATCAATCGCCTCGAAACGGACATGCAGGCGCTGGATGACGCTGCCCTGCGTGCGAAGACCGCTGAGTTTCGCGGCCGCCTGGGGGCTGGGGAAAGTCTGGATCAACTGTTGCCCGAGGCCTTCGCCGTAGTTCGCGAAGCCGCCCGCAGAACGCTGGGCTTGCGTCACTTCGATGTGCAGCTGGTCGGCGGCATGGTGCTGCACCAGGGCAAGATCGCCGAGATGCGCACCGGCGAGGGCAAGACGCTGGTGGCCACCCTGCCGGCCTACCTGAACGCGCTGGCCGGCGGTGGCGTGCATCTGATCACCGTCAACGATTACCTGGCGCGTCGCGACGCCCAGTGGATGGCGCCGGTCTACCTCGCGCTCGGTCTCTCCGTCGGGATCACCCAATCCTTCGCCGGTGGCGATATCGCCAACTCGTTCCGCATCGCGGGCGAGCCGGGGCGCGCTGAGCTGGAACCGGTGAATCGCCGCGACGCCTACGCCGCCGATATTACCTACGGCACCAACAACGAATTTGGCTTCGATTACCTGCGCGACAACATGGCGCTGTCGCTGGACGCCAAGACCCAGCGCGAGCTCACCTACGCCATCGTTGATGAGGTCGATTCGATTCTGATCGACGAGGCGCGCACGCCGCTGATCATTTCCGGCGCCGCCCAGGACAGCTCCGCGCTCTACAAACGCATCAATGCATTGGTGCAGCTGCTCAAGCCCCACAGTGAGGACGCGCCGGGCCATTTCGTCATCGACGAAAAGATGCGCCAGGTGGAACTCACCGAAGAGGGGCACGAGAAAATCGAGGAGATGATGGCCAGCGAGGGGCTGTTGAATCCCGACCAGAACCTCTACCAGGCGGTCAATCTCGGCCTGCTGCACCATGTCCACAGTGCGCTGCGCGCCCATCACCTGTTCCATCGCGATGTCGAGTACATCGTGCAGAAGGGCGAAGTCGTACTGATTGACGAGCACACCGGGCGCACCATGGCCGGCCGCCGGCTGTCCGAAGGCCTGCACCAGGCCATCGAGGCCAAGGAGGGCGTGCAGATTCAGAGCGAGAGCCAGACCCTCGCCTCGACCACTTTCCAGAACTATTTTCGCCTCTACGACAAGCTCGCCGGCATGACCGGCACCGCCGACACCGAGGCCTTCGAGTTTCAGCAGATCTACGGCCTTCCGGTCATCGTGATTCCCACCAACAAGGCGGTCAGTCGTGCGGATCTGAACGATTTGATCTATCTCACCCGCGACGAGAAATTCGCCGCGGTAGTGAACGATATCCGCGAGATTGCGGCCAAGGGCGCGCCCGTGCTGGTGGGCACCACGTCGATCGAAGCGTCCGAATTGGTGTCGGATCTGCTCCAGCGCGAAAAGATCGAGCACCAGGTGCTGAATGCCAAATTCCACGAGCGCGAGGCCCATATCATCGCCCAGGCCGGCCGGCCTGGCACCGTCACCATCGCCACCAACATGGCGGGGCGCGGCACCGACATCGTGCTCGGTGGCAACTGGGAGGCCGAGCTTGCCGAACTCCGCAGCAGTGGCGCCGATGACAGCGCGGTGGCCGCCGCGCGCACCGCCTGGCAACAGCGCCACGATGCGGTGATTGCCGGCGGCGGGCTGCATATTCTCGGTACCGAACGGCACGAATCGCGCCGCATCGACAACCAGTTGCGCGGTCGCGCCGGACGCCAGGGCGACCCCGGCGTATCGCGCTTCTATCTCGCGATGGAGGATCCGCTGATGCGGCTGTTCGCCTCCGACCGGGTCAAGAACATGATGCGCGCGATCGGCATGGAGCAGGGCGAGGCCATCGAGCATCGCATGGT
>JBPPNE010000317.1:0-10165 GCA_051306415.1 Porticoccaceae bacterium | reverse complement strand
GTGGATGCGGGCCATGGCGGCGATGATCCGGGTGCCCTTGGACCCTATGGCCTGCACGAAAAAGCCGTTGTGCTCGCTATCAGTCGCAATCTGAAAAAGCTGATCGACGCTGAGCCCGGGTTCCGTGCGATTCTCGTTCGGGATGGCGATTACTTCATTCCGTTGGGCAAGCGATCTGATATAGCCCGCCAGAAGGGGGCAGATATGTTTGTATCTGTGCACGCCGACGCCTTTGGTGATGTGCGTGCGCGAGGGGCGTCGGTGTATGCGCTGTCGAGAGAAGGCGCTACCAGTGAAACCGCCAGCTACCTGGCGCAGCGGGAGAATCGCTCGGATTTGATCGGTGGCGTGGGTGGGGTAAGTCTGGCTGGCAAGGACAAGATGGTTGCCAGCGTACTGCTGGATCTGTCGATGACGGCGACGCTTGCCACCAGTCTGGAAGTGGGCAATTGTGTGCTCAAGTCGATGGGCGGCATTGCCCGGCTGCATCGAAACCGCGTTGAACAGGCGGAATTCAAAGTGCTGAAATCACCGGATCTGCCGTCGATTCTGGTGGAGACGGGCTTCATTTCCAATCATGAAGAGTCTCGGCGCCTCGGTGATCCGGCCTATCAGCGCAAAATGGCGGCGGCCATTTTTTCAGGAATCAAAGGGTATTTTAGCGCCAAGCCACCGGCGGGGACGCGCCTTGCGGCGTTGACCGGTGGCGGTTCCAGTAACGTCCGCGTTATTGCCAGTGGGGATATGTTACCCACCGTCGCGAATCGATAGGAGCACCCAGCGGTGCGGGTACTGATGCGCGACAATGGCTGATGGGTATTTCGTGATTGACACTTCAATTGAGGTTGGTTCGGCGCGTAGAATCTCGCCCTCTTCCTGAAACTCTACACGAGGGCTTGTGGTGGCCAGAATCCATCGATTGAGCCCACAAATTGCCAACCAGATCGCCGCCGGCGAAGTCGTCGAGCGGCCGGCGTCGGTGATCAAGGAACTCCTCGAAAACAGTCTTGATGCGGGAGCTGATCGCATCGATATCGACATCGAGGAAGCCGGTGTCAAGCTAATCAGGGTGCGGGATAACGGCGAAGGCATCGCTGGAGAAGACCTGCCACTGGCCCTGCGCCGCCATGCCACCAGCAAAATAACCGGGCTCGAAGACCTGGAAGCGGTGATGACGCTGGGATTCAGGGGCGAAGCCCTGGCAAGTATCGGCTCAGTATCAAAGCTGTCGCTAACGACCAACACCGACGCCACTGGAACCGGCTGGCGCGCCTTCACGGAAGGCCGCGATATGGCTGTTCAGGTCGAGCCCGCGGCGCATCCCCGCGGCGCTACGGTGGAGGTGCGCGATCTCTTTTTCAACACGCCAGCACGGCGCAAATTCCTGCGGACGGAAAAAACCGAATACGCGCGGATCGAGGATGTCGTCAATAAACTCGCCTTGAGTCACCTCGGTGTTGAGTTCAACCTGCGCCACAACGGCAAGTCAGTCCTCGGCTTCCGCGCTGCGCAGGCGCCCGGGGAGTGCGACCGGCGTCTGGGCGCGATCTGTGGCCCGGCGTTCCTCGACCAGGCCTGGCGCCTTGACGATGGTCGGGGCGGATTGCGCCTGTGGGGCTGGCTCGGGGCGCCGACCTTTTCCCGCAGTCAGGCGGATTTGCAGTATTTCTTCGTCAATGGCCGCAATGTGCGTGACAAAGTTGTCACCCACGCGGTGCGTCAGGCCTACAGGGACGTGTTGTACCACGGCCGCCACCCGGCCTATGTGTTGTTCTTGGAGCTGGATCCTCGCGCAGTGGATGTCAATGTCCACCCCACCAAATGTGAGGTGCGCTTCCGGGAAAGCCGCAGCGTGCACGATTTCCTGTTTCACAGCCTGCACAAGGCGATTGCGGACATACGCCCTGGAGCGAATCCTGCGATCTCGTCCGGCACCGTTGAGGCGGAGCATGGAATCCCACGGCAACAGCCGATGGCGCTTGCAGCGGCGGCTCCATGGCGCAGGCCCGCGCCAGTTTCGGCGACAAGGATTGGCGAGCAGATGGCCAGCTACGGCACGCTGCATTCCGAGGCGCAGCCTCGGTCGTCTCCGGGGCTGGCTGCGCCCGATGGTGGCGAGACACCACCTCTCGGATTTGCACTTGCCCAGCTCAAGGGCGTCTATATCCTCGCCGAAAACAGCGAAGGGCTGGTGGTAGTGGATATCCATGCGGCCCACGAAAGGATTGTCTATGAGCAGATGAAAGCGGCGCAGGCGGGCTCTGGAATTGTCTCGCAACCCCTATTGGTGCCCCAGGCAATCGCCGTCAGCGCGCGCGAGGCGGATTGTGCTGAAGAGCATGCGGAAACGCTTGCGGGCGCGGGTTTGGTTCTTCAACGTGTCGGCCCCGAGCGTCTGCTGATACGAGAGGTTCCGGCGCTGTTGAGGGATGTCGATATCGGTAGCCTGGTTCGCGACGTGCTCGCCGATGTCATTGCCACCGGCGCCAGCGACCGTATTGACGAGCAGGTGAACCGGTTGCTGGGAACCATGGCCTGCCATGGCTCGGTGCGCGCGAACCGCCAGCTCAATCTCGCCGAGATGAATGCGATCTTGCGGGACATGGAAGCCACCGAGCGCAGCGGCCAGTGCAATCACGGTCGTCCGACTTGGGTACAGATGACGGCTGCCGAGCTGGACCGTCTGTTTTTGCGTGGTCGCTGATGCCACCGGTTGCCGCCGACAATCGCCCGCTCGTGGTGTTTCTGATGGGCCCAACCGCGATGGGCAAGACCGATCTGGCAGTGGCCCTGGTCGAGCATCTGCCGCTGGACATTATCAGCGTCGATTCCGCCCAAGTGTATCGCGGCATGGATATCGGCACCGCCAAGCCCGACGCCGAATTGCGCGCGCGAGTTCCCCATCGCCTTATCGATATTCGCGACCCTGCTGAAACCTATTCCGTCGCCGAGTTCCTGGTGGATGTTCAGCGAGAAATTGCCGCGACGATTACTGCCGGACGGATTCCGTTTCTGGTAGGTGGAACCCTGCACTATTTCCGTGTTCTGCTCGACGGGCTGGCCAATCTTCCTCCGGCCTGTGCTGACTTTCGCCAAGCACTTGCAATCGAGGCCGAGGCAAAGGGGTGGGCCCATTTGCACGCCCGTCTGGCGGCGGTCGATCCCGAGACTGCGGCGAGCCTGCACCCCAATCACTCGCAGCGCATCCAGCGGGCGCTGGAAGTCTATGAGCTGACCGGTGTCCCGCTGGCGGTTGTGCAGCGGGAGCACAGAGCCAATAGTGGCTGGGGGATTCCGCCGCTGGCGGCACGTTATCGGGTGGTTCAGCTAGCGCTGTTGCCGGATAACCGACAATTGCTCCATTCCCGCATCGAACAACGCTTTGCACAGATGCTGGAACTAGGGTTTGTCGGTGAAGTCGAAAGACTGTACCGGCGGGGAGATCTGGTACCCACCTTGCCGGCGCTACGGGCTGTAGGTTATCGCCATGTATGGGGCTTTCTCGCCGGGGAGTATGATTTTAGCGAGATGACTCGCCGCGCTGTCGCCGCTACTCGTCAATTGGCGAAGCGCCAACTGACATGGCTACGGGGATGGGAGCGGAGCGATGATGTACAGGTGGAAAATTCCGATGGCACCCTGGAGCAGCAGCATATTTTAACTAATTCATTGAAATTTTTGGGGAAATATGGCTTATACTAAGCGAGCAAGTTAATTGGATATTAGCCGTTTTTTGGCGGCCTTACAGTGGTTCAGTGGTTTTTTTTACGCGGCGGCTCGCGACTCTTGGTGGCCGCCTACGAGCTTGATTATCACTCCGTTTTTAACAATTAACTGTGTTGGCAACCCAAACCTAATAAGGAGAAAATGATGTCAAAGGGGCATAATTTACAAGACCCTTTTCTGAACGTGCTGCGCAAAGAGCGAATCCCCGTTTCCATTTTTCTGGTCAACGGCATTAAATTGCAAGGACAGATCGAATCCTTCGACCAATTTGTCGTGTTGTTGAAAAACACCGTGAGCCAGATGGTCTACAAACATGCCATTTCGACTGTAGTACCTTCCCGCCCGGTAAAGCTGCCGATAGCAGTATCGGCGGATGGTTCCGTTATTGATGATAGCGAAGCGGACGACGAATAATAGGGGTAATGATTGGTTGTCGAACGCCGCGATCTTGGCGAACCAGCAATTCTTGTTCATTTAAATCTGGGTAGCGAAAGTGAACCAGAAAATCCCCATGAATTTGAAGAGCTGGTGCTCTCGGCCGGCGGTCGCCCGGTTGCACTGTTAACCGGATCGCGCAGCGTGCCACACGCGAAATATTTTCTCGGTACCGGCAAGCTTGCGGAATTGAGAGAGCGGGTGGATGACGAGGGCTCGGAGTTAGTGATTTTCAATCATACCCTGTCCCCCGGACAGGAGAGCAACCTCGAAATCGCCTTGAACTGCCGAGTGATCGACCGCACCGGGTTGATCCTCGATATCTTTGCACAACGCGCTAAAACCCATGAGGGTAAGCTGCAGGTAGAGCTTGCCCAGTTGCAGCGGATCGCAGCTCGTCTCGTTCGCAGTCGGAGTGGCCTGAACCGCCAGAAGGGTGGCATTGGGTTGCGCGGTCCCGGCGAGACCCGGCTCGAAACAGATCGCCGCCTGGTGCGCTCACGGATCAAGGCGATTCAGCAGGCGCTGTTAAAAGTCCGCAGTCAGCGCGAACAGAATCGACGGTCGCGGCAGCGGGCCGAAATCCCCACAGTGTCCTTGGTGGGTTACACCAACGCCGGCAAGTCCAGTCTGTTCAACGCCATGACGCAAGCGGATGTCTATGCCTCGGACCAGCTATTCGCGACCCTTGATCCGGTGCTCAGGCGTATCCAGGTTCCCGATATCGGCGCGGCAGTTATTGCCGACACTGTGGGCTTTATCAGCCATTTGCCACACCAGCTGGTCGACGCTTTTCGTGCGACCTTGGAAGAGGTAAGCAGTGCGGCATTACTGGTACATGTGGTCGATGCGAGTAGTGATGATCGCGATTTGAAGGTGGAGCGAGTGAACGCGGTTCTCGCCGAAATTGGCGCGGCCGAGCTGCCCGTGTTGCGGGTTTTCAACAAGATTGATTTGCTGGACGATGCAACACCCCGGATCGAACGGGATGACGCTCGGCGCCCAATGGCGGTGTGGTTGTCCTCTCGCACCGGGGCTGGGCTGCCGCTATTGAAAGCGGCGATTGCCGAGATTCTGGGCAATGATATCGTTCACGCCAGCTATCATTTGGCGCCCGAGCAGGGGCGCCTGCGCGCGTTGCTCTATCAGGCCAGCGCAGTAGTTTCAGAGCGAGCCGGGGCCAAAGGTGGTACCATAGTGGAAGTGCGGATTGCAGCCGTTACTCTGCATGGCTTGCTCAAGCGGCAGGGTTTATCGCTCGTTCCAGACGCTGTCGATTGACCAGTCGCTATTGAATGATAATGTCGGAGAGGGCTGGTGGCGGCAAGCAATAGCGACGACTCCCGTCGCTGACCTATAACTTAATCTCGGGCCGACCGCTTCCGGCGCCCGTCTCAATCACTGGAGTAGTCATCCATGGCCTGGAATGATCCTGGCGGCAAAGATCCATGGGGCGGCGCTAACAAACAGCCGCCCGATATGGATGCAGTATTCAAGGATCTGCTGGCAAGGTATCAACGCTTTTTTGGTGGCGACCCCAACCGCTCGTTGGTGCTTGGTATCGTGGCTCTGCTGGTGCTGGCTTGGGCTGCCTTGGGCATCTATCAGGTGGATGCCAAAGAGAAGGCGGTGGTGCTTCGCTTTGGCAAGTATCTCGAAACAGTCGGCGACGGCCTGCATTGGAATCCGCCATTAGTGGATAGCGTCACCAAGATCCGGGTGACCGAGGAGCGTCAGTATCAGACCCGTGGTGAAATGCTCACCCAAGACGAGAACATCGTCGAGCTGCCGCTCACGGTTCACTACAACGTCAGCGACGTGAAAGCCTTTGCGTTGAATGTAAAGGATCCGGAAAAGAGTCTGACGCAGGCCACCGATAGCGCGTTGCGCCACGTTGTTGGTAGCAGCAAGCTGGATGATGTCGTATCCACTGGTCGGGAGCAGCTCAGTGTCGATGTCAAAACCCGGCTGCAAACCTATCTCGACAACTATGGCACCGGTATTCACGTGGTCAAGGTCAATATTCTGGAGGCCAAGCCGCCGGCTGAAGTCAAATCGGCCTATGACGATGTGATCAAGGCGCGGGAGGATCAGGAGCGCTTGGTCAATGAAGCGCAGGGTTACGCCAACGGCATCATCCCCGAGGCGCGTGGCCACGCCCAACGGCTGATTGAAGAGGCCAACGGCTATCGGTCTCGGGTTGTCGCGGAAGCGGAAGGACAGAGTCAGCGCTTCGAACAGCTGCTGACCGAATACCGGAAAGCGCCCGAGGTAACCCGCCAACGGCTCTATCTGGACTCGATGGAGGCGGTGATGGCGAGCAGTTCCAAAGTCCTGGTGGATGTGGAGGGCGGTAACAACATGTTGTACCTGCCCCTCGACAAGCTGGTAAGCCAACAGGGCGCCAAACCCGCCGAGGCAACCAATATGACACCGGCGGAGATCAGTAGCATCGCCGATCAGGTGATCGAAAAACTGCGCAGTCAGACCACCTCTGTTCAGCGCCGGGAGCCGCGAGAATGAATCAGAAAGTTTCCTCCATTGCGATAATCCTGGCGCTCGTGCTGTTCCTCGCCAATGATTCGCTCTATGTGGTCAAACAGACCGAGCGCGCTGTCAAATTGCGATTTGGGCGTATCGTTTCTGCGGACATCAACCCCGGGTTGTACGTCAAGCTGCCGTTTGCTGAAAAAATCCGCAAATTCGACGCGCGAGTGTTAACCCTGGATGCCGAACCGGAAAGTTATCTGACCGCGGAAAAGAAGCGTCTGATTGTCGATGCGTTTGCCAAGTGGCGAATTGCGGACGTTGCCAAGTATTACAAGGCGACCGGTGGCGATGAGACCATTGCCCACAGTCGCCTCGCGGACCGAGTCAATGACGGCTTGCGCAACCAGTTCGGCGTGCGCACGCTTCACGAAGTGGTGTCTGGCGAACGCGATTTATTGATGGCCAATATCGCCGATGGCCTCAACAAGACAGTCCGCGATTCTCTCGGTATCGAAGTAGTCGACGTGCGCGTCAAGCGAATTGACCTGCCGCCAGAGGTCAGCGAGCAGGTATTTCGACGGATGAAAGCGGAGCGCGAGAAAGAGGCCCGCGAGCTGCGTTCAAAGGGCCTTGAGGCGGCCGAGAAAATTCGTGCCGATGCCGACCGTCAGCAAGTCGTGCTGATCGCCAATGCCAATAAAGACGCCGAACTTGCTCGCGGCGAAGGTGATGCCCGGGCGACGGCGATTTACGCCGCGGTCTTCCAGAAGGATCCCGAGTTTTACGCCTTTACTCGGCGCCTTGCCGCCTATCGGGCTACTTTTGCCAACAAGGGCGATATCCTGTTGATAAAGCCGGATAGCGATTTTTTCCGCTATCTCAAGAATCCAAAAGGACAGTAGGCGGACGGAAAAAGTGGCGCATCCACCAGCTCGTGATGCTAGAATTTCCACACCGGGGCGACCCGGTTTTTTTGTGGTTGGATTTGTGGTTGAGGTAGGGTGGCGATGTTTATGAATCCTGTTGCGTTTGTCCGTGCAGTGCTTGATAGAGACCCCTGAACCATGTGGCAAGAGCTCGCCAAAGCGCTGTGCCTGGTGTTGGTTCTCGAAGGCATGATGCCTTTTCTGTCACCGGCGCAATGGCGTCACGCAATGTCGCGGGTTGCCGGGATGGACGACCGCTCGCTCCGACTTATCGGCCTCTTCAGCATGTTGCTGGGAGC
This sequence comes from Porticoccaceae bacterium, assembly GCA_051306415.1. GTDB lineage: Bacteria > Pseudomonadota > Gammaproteobacteria > Pseudomonadales > Porticoccaceae > CBDDRG01. The sequence continues at coordinate 2,289 of JBPPNE010000317.1, read as the reverse complement.
CAGTCTGTTGTTTTTCGTCAAGTGAGGCTGCGATGACGCCGGTAGACCGCTGGTTACTTCCGGACGGTATTGAGGAAATTCTGCCCAATCGTGCGTACCGGGTCGAGCGTCTGCGTCGCCGCTTGCTCGATCTGTATCACGCCTGGGGCTACGATTTGGTCATCCCGCCGTTGGCGGAGTTCACCGAATCGCTGTTGAGTGGGTCGGGTTCCGATCTGGATCTGATGACGTTCAAGATCACCGACCAACTCAGTGGCCGGATGATGGGGGTGCGCGCCGACATCACCCCGCAAGCAGCCCGCATGGATGCCCACAGCCTGCGCCGTCAGGGTCCGAATCGACTGTGTTACGCCGGCCAGGTATTGTACACGCGCCCGCGTGGCGTACTGCAGTCCCGCTCGCCGATCCAGATCGGGGTCGAGCTGTTTGGCGAGCCGGGACTCGCTGCCGATGTCGAGGTGGTCGGGTTGTTGATTGACACCTTGCACCAAGCAGGCATCAATAAAATCCACCTGGATCTCGGTCATGTTGGCATTTATCGTGGCCTTGAAGCCGGTGCCGGGCTCAATGCCGGACAGGAAGCAGAGTTGTTCGATCTGCTTCAGCGCAAGGACTCGGGTTTGACCGCTTGGCTCAAGACCAATGTTGCCGATTCCGGTATCGTCGCGATCCTCGCGGCGTTGCCCGATCTCGCTGGCGGCGTTTCGGTGCTCGCGCGCGCGCGCGCCGCATTTACTGGTGCACCGGCGGCTGTCCACGCCGCGCTCGATGAGCTCGCACTCGTGGTGGCACAGGTGCAGGCTGCCACGCCTGCGATCGACATCTACCTCGATCTCAGCGAGCTGCGGGGTTACCACTACCATACCGGCATCGTGTTTGCCGCTTACTCCTCGCTCAACCCCATCGCGATCGGCAACGGTGGGCGCTACGATCACGTTGGTGAAGCCTTTGGTCGGGCCCGGCCGGCCACTGGGTTCGGAGTTGATCTCGGGTTGTTGGCGGCGCTGGTGGAAGACGTAGACACCACCCCCGCCGGCATTTTCGCGCCAGCCAGCGATGATCGAGCAATGGATGCCGAAATACGACGCCTGCGGGCCGCCGGCGAACGTGTGGTCGCAGGCTTTCGCGGCCAGATCGCGGATTACACGGAACTCCACTGTGACCGCGTACTCGCGGCCTCCGCCAACGGCTTTATTGTCAAAACCATTGGCGACTAGACCACCGATTTCAGGAGCGGTAAATGGGAAAAAATGTCGTTGTGCTCGGCACTCAGTGGGGCGATGAAGGCAAAGGCAAAATTGTCGACCTGCTGACGGACAAGGTGGCCGTGGTCGCGCGCTTCCAGGGTGGGCACAACGCCGGCCACACGCTGGTCATCGACGGTGTGAAAACGGTATTGCATCTGATCCCTTCGGGCGTGCTGCGCGCCAATGTCACCTGTTTGATCGGCAATGGTGTGGTGCTGGCACCGGATGCGCTGCTTGAGGAAATTCGCGTGCTGGAAGAGCGTGGCATCCCGGTGCGCGAGCGGTTGCGCATTTCCGCCGCGTGCCCGCTGATTTTGCCCTATCACGTCGCCCTTGATCAGGCACGGGAGAAAGCGCGCGGTAGCGACAAGCTGGGCACCACTGGACGCGGTATCGGTCCCGCCTACGAGGACAAGGTCGCCAGGCGCGGCCTGCGTCTCGGCGACATGTTCAATCCGGACCGCTTTGCCGAGCGTTTGACTGCCGTCCTTGATTATCACAACTTCGTGCTGACCCAATACTACGGTGTTCCCGCGTGCGACCATGGGCAGATCCTAGCGGCAGTACAAGCTTGGGCCGCAGAGCTGCGACCGCTGATCGGCGATATTGTCGGCCTGCTACACGACACCCGCGCCGCCGGGGGCGACATTCTGTTTGAAGGCGCCCAGGGGTCACTCCTCGACATCGATCACGGCACCTATCCCTTCGTGACCTCCTCGAACACCACGGCCGGCGGCACCGCGACCGGTAGCGGCTTTGGCCCACTCTATCTCGACTATGTGCTGGGTATTACCAAGGCCTACACCACCCGTGTCGGCGCGGGGCCTTTTCCGACCGAATTGTTCTGTGCGGTTGGTCGCCACCTCGCCGAAAGGGGCCACGAATTTGGCTCGACGACGGGGCGGCCACGCCGCTGCGGCTGGTTCGATGCTTTTGCGCTGCGCCAGGCGGTGCGTATTAACAGTGTGTCCGGGCTCTGCTTGACCAAGCTCGATGTGCTCGATGGTCTCGACAGTATCAACCTGTGCCTGGGTTACCGCGA
>JBPPNE010000316.1:0-10121 GCA_051306415.1 Porticoccaceae bacterium | reverse complement strand
CTCCTGGTGAAGCGCGCGGCGCAGTTCCGGGCCGCTGACGGTGGCGGTGCCGAGCTTGCCGACGACGATGCCGGCGGCCAGGTTGGCGAGAGCGACGGCCGCGGGCAGGTCTTCGCCGGCGGCGAGCGCGGCGGCGAGCACCGCGATCACAGTGTCACCGGCACCGGTCACATCGAACACCTCTCTCGCCCGCGCCGGCAAATGCAATTCGGGCGCAGTCGGTCGAATCAGCGTCATGCCCTGTTCGCCGCGGGTGACCAGCAGCGCATCGAGGTGCAGTCGCTCAAGTAACTCGACACCTTTGCGGACCAATTCCTGCTCCGTCTCCCAGGGACCAACCACGGCTTCGAATTCGTGCAGGTTCGGCGTGATCAGAGTGGCACCGGCATAGCGGGTGAAATCCGTGCCCTTGGGATCGACCAGCACCGGCACCCCGGCGGCACGCGCCAGCGCGATCAACTCGCGCGGATCGTCGAGCACGCCCTTGGCGTAGTCCGACAGTATCAGCACGTCGGCCCGGCCGAGCAGGCCGCGCACTTTGCCAACTAGCTCGCCGGTGTCTTCGCCGCCGAAGCGCTCTTCGAAGTCGAGGCGCAGCAGTTGCTGGTGGCGACTGATCACCCGCAGTTTGGTGATGGTGGGTTTATCCGCCGCTTCCTGAAAATCGGTATGGATGCCGACGGCGTGGAGCCGGGCGTGCAGCGCCTGCGCGGCCCCGTCGCGACCGACCACGCCGATCAGACTGACACCAGCGCCAAGCGCGGCGATATTGAGCGCGACATTGGCGGCGCCACCCGGGCGGTCCTCCCGGTGCTCGACTTTGACGACGGGCACCGGCGCCTCGGGGGAAATTCGCGTGGTGCCGCCGTGCCAGTAGCGATCGACCATCAGATCGCCGACGACCAGCACCTGGGCTCGGTCAAATCTTGGAGTCGCGTTGCTCAAGCTGTCTCTCCCGCGAGGTTGGGTCGGCGCCACACGTCCGTCGATCAGGGTTGTCAGCACTGTCCACACGCGTTCCGGCGACAGTCTTTTCATGCACTGGGCCTCAGGGCCGGAGTAGCCGGGCACATCACACCGGCGTCGGTAACAGGGAACGCACGGGTAGCCGTCGGCTACCAGATGGGTGGAATTGTAGCCGGTCGCGCCGATCAGGCGGGGGTCGGTGGCGCCGTACAGGGTGACCGTGGGCACATCCAGTGCCGCGCTGACATGGGCGAGCCCGGTGTCCACGCAGACGGCGCCACTACTCCGCAAAAAAACCGCTGCTAACGCCGTCAGCGACAGTCGCGGTAACACCCGGACGCCAGCATGGCCCTCGGCCAACCGCTGCGCCTGCGCTGCCTCGGCTGCGGTGCCCCAAGGCAGCACCACTTCGTACCCCGCCCACTGCGCGCGCTCGATCAAACGGCGCCAGAACAGTTCGGACCAGCCCTTGTTGGGCCAACTCGCGTTGTGGACAAAAACCAGGAACGGCTCTTGTGGCAAATCGACGTTTGGCTCCGGCCAGGCCTTGCCGGCAAGGCCAAAATCGGCTGGCGTATGTGGCAGCGGGTAGTCGAGCGCCGCAGCGAACAGTTGCCGCCAGCGCTCGATGGCCAGTTGATCCTTGGCGATAGGAAAGCGGCGGGAATAAGCCAAGTGGGCGCCCCACTCGCGCACCGAATGGTGATCCGGACCGTATTTTTTACCCCGCGTGAGGCGGGTTACCAGCGCGCTTTTGAGATTGGTCTGGGCATCGATGACCGCGCCATACTCACGCTGGCGCACACGGCGCAGAAAGGCGCGCAATTCATTCCCACTCAGCGCCTTCAGGAATCCGTCTCGCCAACGCCGATGGGCGGTAGTGAAAACATCGCGAATCGCCGGATGCCAGCGCGGTATCTCGGCGAAGACTTCGTCGACGACCCAGTCGAACCGCAGACCCGGCCGCGCCCGGCTGGCATCCGTTAGCGCGGGCAGCGCCTGCACCAAGTCGCCCATGGAGGTGAGCTTGACGATCAACACATCCACGGGGCGAGGAATCAATAGGCCGGAGCGAAGCGGCCGAACAGCGCTTTAGTCCTGGCGCTGAGGCGGTGGAGGAATTGGTGCTTGCCCTTGGCGGCCTCGCCGATGACATAGTTCATCTGCACGGACAGGCGTTTGCCGACCGCGGGTTTGTGGCCGTGCCAGCAGTTGTCGGTCACTTGAAATACCATCAGGGTGCCGGCGGTGGGAGGGATTTCAGCGGCATAGTTGTCGAGGTCGTGATCATCGCGCAGCACCCGCAGCTGGCCGCCGTCGTCGTGCCAGTCCCGGTTCAGATAGAGCAGCACTGTGACCACCTTGGTCTTTGAATCCGTGTGGATACCGCCATCTTTCTCGCGTATGACCCCGCGCACCGTGGTCATCACCGGATAGCCGTCGAGAGGCAGCGCGAATTTTTCACTGATGGCGCGGCGGAAAACATCGCCCTCAAGTTCGGCCAGCAGCGCCTGGAAACCCGGCCCGCCCGGCGCGGCCGACACCGGGATGCTGCCGGGATGCTGGATCACCGGAAAATCCGCGAGCACCCTGTCGAGCTGATCGGCGGCAATGAAATTGCTGACCACCAGATAGGGGTAGGGTTCGCGCTTGAGGGGGGTGCGGCGGAAGGCTTCGAGGTCGAGCATGGCGGTAACCGGTCGGATCTGCGACGGCGAATATCCTACCATAGACTCAGCGGGCAGCAGGCTGGCGGCGCGGCAGCATCAGCACGCTCAACCGGGAAGCTGATAATAAGTGCGGTACCAATCGACAAAGTGACGGATGCCGGTACGCACATCCGTCGCGGGTTGATAACCGACATCCTCAACCAGCGCCCGCACATCGGCAAAGGTGTCCGGCACATCCCCGGGCTGCAGCGGCAACAGATTTTTGATGGCTTTCACGCCCAGGGCGTCCTCCAGCGCGGCGATGTACTCGTCGAGCTCAACCGGCCGGTTGTTGCCGATGTTGTAAATGCGCCAGGGCGCGCGGCTGGTGGCGGGGTCCGGCGCGTGACCGTCCCAGGCTGGATTGGCGGCCGCGGTGTGGTCGAGGGTGCGGAAGACGCCCTCGACAATATCGTCGATATAGGTGAAATCGCGCTTGTGCCGGCCGTAGTTGAAGACGTCGATGGGTTCACCCGCGAGGATCGCGCGGGTGAACAGGAACAGCGCCATGTCCGGGCGTCCCCAGGGGCCGTAGACCGTGAAAAAGCGCAGCCCGGTGGTCGGCAACTGATACAGGTGGCTATAGGTGTGCGCCATCAGCTCGTTGGCTTTCTTGCTCGCCGCGTACAACGACAACGGATGGTCAACGTTGTCGTGCACCGAAAACGGCAGGCATTCGTTGGCGCCGTACACAGAGCTTGAGGAGGCGTAGACGAGATGGGCGACCCGGTGGTGGCGGCAGCCTTCGAGAATATTCAGAAACCCGACGATGTTGCTGTCGACGTAGGCATGGGGATTCTGCAGCGAATAGCGCACACCGGCCTGGGCGGCGAGGTGAACCACCCGGTCGAAGCCTTCAGTGGCGAACAGGGCGGCCACAGCGGCGCGGTCGGCAACATCCATCGTCACTGCGCGGAAGCTGTCCGTCGCGAGCCCTTGCTCGACGACGAAGCGGCGACTGCGTTCAAGCCGCGCGAGCTTCAGATTGACGTCGTAATAGTCGTTGAGATTGTCGAGGCAAACCACCTGGTCGCCGCGGCCAAGCAGGCGCAGCGCGACATGGGAGCCAATAAATCCGGCGCCACCGGTGACCAGTATTTTCATCGCGACGTCCTGCTGCTCTGTGTTGACCACACCCGGCCCCGCCGGTGAACTTGACCGCACGTTTGCCTAGCTCAGATCTGCCGGGCCATTGTACTTGGCAGCCACGGCATCATCACCACCTATGGCGCTCGCCTTACTCGCCCGCCGGTGCCGGGATATACTGGCGCCCCATCGCAACTGCCCGGATTCCGCTACTGGTGGACACCGCAAACGCCGAACTCCTGCCTCTGCCCGTCGTGTTGTTGATGCCTACCAAGCACATGGGCAATCTGCTGGTGAGCCTCGCCAGTATCGCGGCACTGGCACAAGCCGCGCAGGGGCGCAGCCTGGTGATTGTCGACCACAGCTACCGGGATATTGCCGCGGCGACCGATCTCGGCCCGCTGCTGTATTTTCCGCGCAAGGCGCTGGCCTCCGGCAGCCTCGTTGCGCGGCTGCGCGCCGGCTGGCGGTTTTTCAGCCAATTGCGGCGATTCAATGGCAGGCTCATCATCGATTTTGACGGCCAGCGCGCATCGGGCTGGGTCTGCCGGCTCGCCGGCGTCCGCGAGTGCATCGGCCCGTCGTCCGCGAAGATTCCGCGCGCCTATTCACGGCTGTTGCCGGAGCAGCACCTGCATCCCCACCGCTACCACGACTACGCCGCCTACTGCCGTCACTATCTCGGCGCTGCCCCGGCCCCCGCCTACCCGACGCTGAAGTCGCCGACTGCGGGTCGCGAGTTGCTCGCCGATCTCGGTATTGACGCCAACGCAGCGCTGAGCACCGCGCCCCTCATCAGCCTGCACGTTGGCGCCACCAAGGATTACAAGCAGTGGCCGGCGGCCTATTTCGCCGAACTCGCCGACTGGCTCGCCGCTCAAGGGTTCCAGGTGGCACTGGTCGGGGCGGGCAAGATCGACGGTGAACGCATCGCGCAGGTACTGGCGCACTGCCGGCAACCATCCGTCAATCTCCACAACCGGCTCACGCTGGGCGAGCTGATCGCCCTGTTTCAGGCAAGCCGGTTCTTCATCGGCAATGATAGCGGACCCATGCACCTGGCCGCCGCCACCGGCATTCCGGTATTCGCGATCTTCGGCCCGACCGATCCGGCGCGCTGGGCGCCGCTCGGCGACAAAGCCACGGTGATCCGCAGCGCGACGCCCTGCGGCGCGACCTGCTCGCGCAAGCGCTGCACCGAAGACTATCGCTGCATGACCACACTTGACCCCGATGTCGTCAAAGCGCGGGTGACCGAACTGCTGCCCGCCCGCCCATCGCGGACACGGCTCGGGGGCGCTCACTCTTGATTCGGCGCTGGCGGATGAACACAGGCTCCAGCGACGACCGTTGTCGCTGTCCGGGGTCTCTGGCCCGATGATTACCACCGTGCTGCACATCATGAAGCGCTATCAAGGCAACTACCCGCTGTTGAACGCCATGGTATCTACGGATCGCCAACGCTTTCGCACCATTGTTTGCTACCTCGGCGGCGCGGCGGACGGCAACAATCAAATCGAGGGGCTGGTCGAGCGCACGCTCTATCTGCAACTCGATAAAAAGGCGGTCAGCTGGACGCGGCTTGCAACGCTGCGCGCAGTGACTCGGCTGATCGACGCCGAAGCGGTAGATCTGGTGGTCTGCCAATTCCGCCGCACCATCCCGATCGGCGCGTTCGCCACCGCGCTGTCAACGCGCACACCCAAGGTCATCGGCGTGCTGCACGGCATTGTCGGCGGCAAGTTCAGCGCATCGTTGCGCCTGCTGAACTGGTTCGTATTCAAGCGCCTGAGCAGGCTGGTCAGCGTCTCGGTCTTCGACACCGACCAAATCATCCGCAGCAATTGGGGGCTTGATCCGAAAAAAGTTGTCGTGATCCAGAACGGTATCGACCTGCACCGCTTTCTGGAGCCCGTCGCGGTCGAGCGAGCGGCGCTCTTTGGCGAACACTTTGTGGGCAAAACCCTGCTCGGCACCGTAGGCCGCCTGGCCGGGAAGAAAAATCACGCGCGCCTGCTCGAAGCCATGGCCGCGGCCCATCGCGACTGCGCCGATACCGCGCTGATCATTGTCGGCGTCGGCCCCGAGGAAGCGGCGCTCAAAGCCCTGGCCGAGCGCCTCGGTATCGCGGAGCAGGTTTTATTCACCGGCCGCCGCGGGGATATTTCGGCGATCTTGCAAGGACTCGATATTTTTGTGTTCCCCTCGCTGCGGGAAGGTCTGCCGCTGGCGCTGATCGAAGCCATGGCCGCGGGGCTACCGGTGATTGCGTCTCACGGCGGTGGTGTCGGTGAAACTCTGGGCGACGCCGACTGCGGCTGGCGGGTCGATCCCACCGACACCGCATCGATTGCCGATGCGATCCGGCAGGCGGTCGCCACCTCGCCACAAGAACGCCGGCGACGGGGCGACAATGCGCGCCAACGCGCACTCGATCACTTCAACGCCGAGCGCATGATCGCCGCCTACGAACAGCTCTATGAGGACGTTCTGCATGATCCTTAAAATCCACTCGCGCATCTGATGTTGATTTGCCCCGGCGCGCTGACGCACGACCGTAGCGAAGGCTATAATCGCGCGGCCGCAAACGCATCCGCCGCCCACCTTACTCTCGCGATGCCGGCTGCCATCGACCAGCGCCTATCGACTAACGCAACCCGGCCCGCACTGCCATGAAATTATCCGCGAGCAGTTCCGATTACCTGAGCGGCGACAAATTCGCGACTACCTACTCGCTCGATCTGCAATTTGACCGGAAGGACTACCAACTCTACTCGCGCATCGATTTGTTGAGAAAGCTGGCCGCCGGCAAGAAAATGATTCACGTCGGTTGCGTTGATCACGACATCGCTACCATCACCAAGAAACTCGGCAGCGACCAGTGGCTGCACCGAATTCTGACCGCTGCCAGCACTCGCTGCCTCGGCATCGATATCCATGTCGAGGGCATTCAGTACATTCGCGATCAGCTCGGCATCGCCGATGTCGAAGCCGCCGACATCACCGCTGGCCCCTGCGCGGCCATTGTGGCGGATACCTGGGATCATATGCTGCTCGCCGAATTGGTTGAGCACATCGACAACCCGGTCGAATTCCTCACCCGAATTCACGCCAACTACCGGGATCACGTCGGCAGCCTGCTGGTGACCGTGCCCAACGCCTTCGCCATGAGAAATTACAAGCACGCGAAAAAAGGTCGCGAGCGCATCAACAGCGATCACCGCTACTGGTTCACGCCCTACACCATCAGCAAGGTGCTGGACGCCGCCGGCTTTCAGGTGAAATGGTTGCGGACCTGCGGCGGCGACAAACCGCGAGCGCTGTCGTTCCTCAAGAACGGCTGGCTCAAATATCACCCGCTGCTGCGTACCAGTATCATTGTTGAAGCCACTTTTTAGCGCTTGCGGCTCCTTTCCGCAATGATGATCACCGCCCGCGACACCCTGCCGCGCTTTCTGGTCAAAACGGCCGGCCCTTGGCGCTGCTTTGTGAATCCGCTGCTCGGGGATATTGCGCTGGTACCGGATAGCACGGCCGCGACGCCGGTGGATGTTCTGCTCGCCAACCGGGAAAGCATTCCCGCGTCCCGCGCGGCCACCGTGTACCGGGCCCAACTCGATGCCGGCGGCACGCTGTTGCCGGTGTTTGTGAAGGAGTTTCGCTACCGCTCGGCGTTCGACAGAATCAAGCACTTGTTCCGCAAGAGCCGCTCGCTGCGCGCCTTCGAGGCCGATCAACTGCTCAACCGCGAAGGCTTTGCAACGCCGACAACCCTGCTCACCGGCTGGCGACAACGGGGGTTTATCCGGGACAGGTTTTTTACCATTACCGCGGAGCTGAGTGGCTACGACAATCTCTACCGCCATTTGGAACAGCTGACGACCACGGCGCCACGCGCCAAGCGAACGCTGATCGAGTCGCTCGCCCGGACCATAGCCACGCTGCACAATCGTGGTATCGTCCACGGCGATCTGCGTCTCGGCAACATCATGGCTTGCTGCGACAACGACTGGCGGTTCGCCTTTCTCGACAATGAACGCACGCGGCAATTTTCGTCGCTGCCGGAACCACTGCGGATCAAGAATCTGGTGCAACTCAACATGCTGACCGGACCGACACTGACGCGCGGCGATCGGCTGCGGTTTTTTCACGCCTACTGCGCCAGTTGCCCCGGTGCTTTCGATGTCGCGCTGCTGCGGCAGCGCGTGGTGGCGCGCACGCGCCAACGGCTCAGTCGCTTGGTAGCACTCGGTCGGCTCGCGCCCGGCGACCTCTGGCTGTAGACGAGCAATGACCACTGGCAGCCATGAGGAGACAGCGGTACCTCTGCTAAAAAGTGCAGCGCATCAGCCGTGCGTGGGGCGGAATTTCCGCGGCGTCATCGATCGCGATTGGTTTGCCGAGAGTCCACAGGCGCTGATCGCCGCTATCGATGCACTGATTGCCGCGGGTGAGGTGATCAAATCCAATGCATCCACCACGGTGAGCAAAACCCGCTACGCGGGCCGTGACATCGTCATCAAGCGTTACAACCGCAAGGGATTGAGTCACGCGCTCGGCGTCACTCTGCGCGGCTCGCGGGCACGACGAGTATGGGCGAACACGCTGGCACTACTCCCCGCTGGTATCGCAACCCCGGCGCCGCTCGCCTGGTTCGAGGTGAAGCGCAAGGGTCTGATCCAGGCCGCGTACCTGATCACCGCGTTTTCACCGGCGCCGACGCTGCACACGCTGCTACTTGAAAATCGGGTGTCCGCCGACCAATGGCGCCAGATACTCGCGCAGGTGCGGGAACTCGTCGACCGACTCCATGCTTTCAGCTTTACTCATGGCGACCTCAAGCACACCAATATTCTGTTCGACGGCGAGCACCCGATCATCATCGATCTCGACTCACTGGAAGTGGACGCCAACCGGCGGCGGTTTGCCCGCAAGCAGGCGGAAGATCGCGCGGCGCTCGCTCGCCGCATCGAGTCCGACCCGGCGGAGTACGTGCGCCGGAAGAAGATCGAGCTGAATATTGCCGACTAGGGTTTGATAACGCTATCGCCCGCTAGCGTCGTCCAGCGGCTTCAGGTATGGCTCAAATCGGGACAGGTAGAGGGTGTTTGGCGGCACATCTTGTAGCACGATAGCGCCAGCGCCAATTACCGCGCCATCGCCAATGGTGATGCCGCCAACGACGATGGCGCCCACGCTGATCTCGACATTGTTGCCGATGACCGGATAGCGACCGTTGCTTTGGCCGAGGGTGACGTTCTGGCGGATGATGCAGTTTTCGCCTAGTTTTACCTGGTTACCGATGACGATGCCGACCGGATGCCAGAACTGGGTTGACCGGGGAATTCGATAAATCTTGATGTCACAGGAGGTCAGCAGCCGTAGATCCCAGCCGCGCGCGATGACCACCAGCAAATCGCGGATAAAATTCCTGAACCGCTTGATCTTGTGCAGCAGTGGTCTGACGAGCCCGCGATAGATATTCATGACCCTACCTTGCGCATCTGAATCCCTCGACTCGATGCCGCCGGATTATACCGGCAGCCGCGGCAACCGCTTGAAATCGCGCTGGTAGAGTTTGACGGCCCGTGCGCTCACTCGCTGCAGCAGTGGCTGTTGCTCGGCGAGGATCTGTCGCAGTGGCTGGCGAAAGTAAACCTGCAGGAAGCGGTAGACATCCCTGCGGGTGAGGCCGATATCCAGCGCCGAAAAGTAAATACTGGCGAGATCCTTGACCTGCCAGCGCATAGGCACCCGTTTGCGCAGCTGCGACCGGTGCAGATCCACCAGAAACAGCCGCGGCTGGCCATGGGCGAGCCAGGCTTCGCCGCCGGACATATCCAGCAGAAAGTGACAGATGTAGAGGTCGCGGTGGTTGATGCCGTGTTGATTGAGAGTGCGTGCGATAGCCGCCACTTTCTCGATCAGCGCCCGCCGCGCCCGCGGTGGCGGCGGCGCCAGCGGCCAGTTCTCCGTGTAGCGGGCGAGGCTCAGCGTTTCGCTCAACTCTTCGGTGATCAGAAACGACAGCCGGTGCGCCGGATTGCAACCGCGCTGGCCAAACGCCACCGCGGTCAGGGTATCCACGCCCAACTGGGTCAGCCGGTTGATTGCCTGCCATTCGTTACTGGCACCGATCACCGGCCATTTCAATTGGCAGAAATTTTTCAGGATCTCCCTCCAACCGATGCCGCTGTGCAGCTTGCGATAGTAGGTTTTGCCGGCAAGCTTGAAGCGCAGGGTCTGGCGTCCCTCGCGCTCGCGGACGATGTCGCCACTAAGAGCGCGCACCTCGCGAAACACATCGCGATCGCGCCACAGCTGCGCCAACTCATTACGCAATACCAGTTTCATGGGTTG
>JBPPNE010000315.1:0-12328 GCA_051306415.1 Porticoccaceae bacterium | reverse complement strand
GCATCACCCGGCCGAAAGGCCGGGTGCGGATTGAAGCTCGCAGAATCGCGCATCGTATTTGACTATTGATTCGGCACTAATGAAGTATTACGTAGCACAAGCGACACGTGGGTCACGAAAGTACGAGCGTGCACGTTTACAGCGGTGTCAACTATCCGTGGATGGAGAGTGCAGCTAGTGAATGCTGAGGTGATGGACGGTCTAGACCGGGGCTTACTACAGTAGTGATTTGCTGGTCGGTTTAACGGGGATATTGAGAATCTTGCCGACGGCAAGAAAATCTCTGTTTAACTGATTTTCAGAGCGAATATCCGCTAGGGTAACTTGATGGTTGAGGGCGATGGAGCCCAGCGTATCTCCTGGCTTTACTTCATATTCCCAGTATTGGCGAGATTGCCGAAGAGGATTTCTCGTTTGCTTTACTAGCGCCAACTTGAATTCGGCTTTTGAACCCACCGGCAGGACAAGCCGGGATGATCCGGAAGCCGGGGTGATACCGCGTAAATAAGCGGGATTCAATTCGCGAATGGTGTCGACATCAACGCCGGCAAAATGGGCGACTTGGGATAGTTTGATCGGCTGCTTGACCATAATGGCCTCCACACTGGGCGCATCGGCGAGCTCGGGCATCTGTATGCCGTACTGATCCGGATGGCGGGCTATTTCCGCCAATGCGAGTAACTTCGGCACGTAATCCCGGCTCCTGCCGTCGAGGTCGAGCGACCAGAAATCGAGTTTCTTCCCTTGCCGGCGATTGTTCCTCAGGGCCTGATCGATGGCCCCTGCGCCGCAATTATAGGCGGCAATGGCGAGTAGCCAATCGCCGTTGTAATGTTCACTCAGGGAGGTCAGATAAGCGACGGCCTTAGTGGTGGATTCCTTGACATCGAGGCGCGCGTCGTACCATTCATTACGCTCCAGACCGAGCGTATCGCCAGTTGCGGAGGTGAATTGCCAGAGACCCGCGATCCTCCCGCGGTCGGCGCGGGCGGTGGGCCGGTAACCACTCTCAATCAGTGGCACCAGCGCCAGTTCCATGGGGGCGCCCTGTTTGGCGATCTCGTTGACGACCAGGCGAGCGTGGAGGCCCATCTTGGGCGCAATCGCATCAAAATAGCGCTGGTTTCCGGTGTAGATCTTAAGCTGCTTCTGGACGCGAGCGTGTTTGATGGAGGGGTGCAGCTTTAGTCCATCGGCTATCCGCTGCCAAAGGCCTGCATCCGGCGGCGAAGGCGCTGCACTTGGCGCTGGCGCCGAATCAGCTGTCTCTAGCTCTGTTGTTGCGTAGCGCTGGTTGCGGACGGTGGCGGAGGTTGGCGCCTGAGTGAGGGTGGCTATTTGGGGGGTTATTTCTTGGAGGGTTATTTCGCTGTTGCCCGAAGCTTCAGGTGAAGGAATGGCCGCCGTCAGCGTTTGAGCGGGCTGTTCAACGCAGCCCGCAAAAAAAATTGCAACAAGAGGGGCGAGCACTATTAAAATGTTCTTGTATATCATGTCGTTAATCTAAGAAATCGAAACTGTTGTCAATACGAAAGTATTTCCGCAGCACCACAGCGGCTAATTGAGTGCCCGAGTCTACTCAGCGCTGACAGCACTGAACAGCGAGAGTTCGCAAAAATGTCGATCAGGTCCGAAATCTGTTGATCGCAGTGGTGATCGACATGCCCGCATTCCCGGCATTCAAGGCCTCGCGGTGTGTCGTTCTGCCGGTGTTGCTGGTCTCAAGAGGGGATATTGCCGATAATGACCGCGTGCTAGGACTGCATGACTACCCTGGAAAAGGCTGTTGAATGGTGCCGGATTGAATCTCGTTGATGGGATAAGAGAGCGCCTCCGAGTTCCTGGCTTGGTCGCCGCCCGGGAGGATCTGGCGGGATGGTTGGCAACGCCTGCTGGGCGCCATTTGATCGACAAACAACAAGCTAGCTGTCGTGAACATCTGGCTGGGTTGGGCGGATACCGCCTCGCGCAACTAGGAATCTCGCCAGAATGCGGGCTCCTCGACAACTTCGACCAGCTCCACAAGTTCAGCCTTTTCCCTGAATCGACACCCGGTATATCGGCGATCTGTGATTTCGATGCGCTGCCATTGCCGGCGGAGAGTATAGATATCGTCCTCCTTCACCATGCCCTCGACTTTTCGCCCAACCCTCACCAGGTGCTCAAGGAAGCCGCCCGCGTCGTTATCCCCGGCGGCCACATCGTGCTGTTTGGTTTCAATCCCCTCAGTTGGACTGGGATTGCGAAATGGGCAGCGATTTTTCTGTCTGATCACATGATCTGGCGGCACCACAGCCTACGCGCCGTGCGGGTGACGGATTGGCTACAATTACTCGGTTTTCAGCCGCTGCCATTGCAGAGCGCGTGGCGGACTCGGGCGGACAGTCAGGCGAGCAGTGATGGCGATTGGCCTCGAAAGCTACTTCCGGCAGGGTTCCGGCCCAACTGGGGGCGGTTTTATCTGATCGTTGCTCGCAAACAAGTGGCGCGATTGACGCCAATAAAGCAAGGCGGCTGGTCGCCGATTCGAGCATCGGCATAGGGTACAAATGTTCGGCAACGGGAGATTAATGGACAGTGAAGCGAGACCGGTGAACTTGAAAGCGGTTGAGATTTACACCGATGGTGCCTGTCGCGGCAATCCGGGCCGCGGTGGTTGGGGTGCGGTGATACGCTTCGGCGATGCCGAGAAACACCTGTTCGGCGGTGAGCCCCACACCACTAACAACCGCATGGAATTGCTGGCGGCGATTGAAGCGCTGGCGGCGTTGCGAGAGCCCTGCGGAGTGGTATTGACCACGGATTCAGAGTACGTCCGCCAGGGCATTACCAACTGGTTGAAGGCCTGGAAGGCGAAAGGTTGGCGCAAGGCCGACGGCAAGCCGGTAAAAAACCAGGAATTGTGGCAACGGCTGGAAGCAGAAGCGGGCCGTCACCGCATCCAATGGCAGTGGGTGAAGGGGCATAGCGGCCACCCCGGCAATGAACTCGCTGACGAACTCGCCAATCGCGGCATCGAGGAGCAGGAAATAACATGAGGCAAGTTGTACTTGACACCGAGACCACCGGCCTCGAGATCCAGTTGGATCATCGTATTATCGAGATCGGTTGCGTCGAGCTGTTCAACCGGCGGCTGACCGGGCGGCATTTTCACCGCTACATCAACCCGAAACGTGATATTGACGCCGGCGCCCGGGAGGTGCACGGCATCAGCAATGAGGATCTGGCAGACAAACCGCTGTTTGCGCAGATCGTTGACGACTTGCTGACCTTTGTCGAAGGCGCCGAATTGTTGATTCACAATGCGACCTTTGATGTGGGCTTCCTCAATCACGAACTGAACAAGCTGGGCGGTGGTCGCCGTATCCAGGACTACTGTGGCGTCGTGGACACGCTGGCAATGGCGCGGCAGTTATTTCCCGGGCAAAAAAACAGCCTGGATGCATTGTGCAAGCGCTATGGAGTGGATAACTCCCAGCGCCAACTGCATGGCGCGCTACTGGATGCAGAGATCCTTGCCGATGTGTATCTGCACATGACCGGCGGGCAGACCGCACTGACGCTCGGAGGCAGCCACGCCGGCGCTGGGCAGGCGGTGGTGAGTAATGATATCCGTCGCCTCGATAGCCATCGCCCGCGGTTGAGAGTGATTGCGGCCGATGCGAGCGAACTCGCCGCCCACCGAGACAAGCTTGCGGTAGTCCAGGGTGCGAGTGGCGGTAAATGTCTATGGATCGAGGGGTAGGGTGCGGGCGTGATGGGTTGGCTAATTCAACGCGTGGGTTCATCGGCATCAACCGGGGCATCGACGTGTCATGCCGCAAAGCAGTCCACAACTTCGGACGAAGAGGGTCTAGCGACATTGACCGAGCGGGTCGAGTCGGGTGTAAAACGACACAATGGTGCTACTATTGTTCGGGTCAAGGGGCTCCATGGCGAGGCGATGAAGTAGCAAACTTCGTCCTCGGGTTATCTCATCCTCGTTGAGCAGGGTGTTCGCTCAGGACTGAGCGGCGCAAAATGTACAAGGGCGCAAACCAGCAAGAAGCCGAACCATGAGGTTGAACAGTCATACGCTGGCGCTGCTAGCCGGTGAGTTTAAACACAGTCTGACAAAAGCCATCGCCGGTGCGGAGCAAATAGCCGGCAGTGGCGTAGAGCCCTTTATCCAGGGCATGGTCGAGCTTCGTGGCGTCGCCGCGATGATTGAGCTCGCCGGCGCTCGCCGGCTGATAGAAGAAATTATTGCCTGCGCACAAGATCTCCGCGATGGCAAATTAAGCGTTGACCAATTACAGCCGGTGTTGTCTCCGGCGCTCACCATCCTGCCGCTCTACGTGCAGCACATCGTTCAGGCAGAGCGAGACAGTCCCTGCCTTTTGCTCCCGGAAATCAACGTATTGCGCAAGCTCCGCAGCCTAACGCCGGTGTACGAATACCAGCTGTTAACGGACGTACCCTGGCCGCCGTTCCCCATTGGCGCGACGGTGCAGGGAATTGCCGCCGACCAGCTGGAGGAAATGGGTCGACTGCGCCATTTTTACCAGTTGGGTTTGCTCGATATCATTCGCGGCAATGGCAGTGACAAGGCCTTCATGTTCATTGCGCGCGCCACTGACAGGTTGCAAAACCTGGTGACCGCTGAGGTCGAGCGCAGTTACTGGAGCCTGTTCGGTCGTGTGATCCGGGCTTTTGCGACGCAGAAGCTCAGATTGCTGCCCGAACGGGTACGGCTGTTCTCGGCGGTCGAGCAGCAGCTGCGCCTGCTGTCTTCTCCGCAGACCGCAGGCAAAAATCCGTATCCGGAAGGGTTGTGGCGCGTGTTCGTCGCCCTTTATGCGCTCACAGCGGTGGGCGGGGAGCAGGATCGGCAACTGCGCAACACACTCGGAATCCCCGATATCGGCGTCACTGACGCCGATATCGCAGGCATCCGTCAGCATCTGCTCGGTGAAGCGTCCGGCTCGTCCCCGGGCTTTCTGCCGGGGCTCGCGGATGTCGCCAACTCCCTGCGTTACAAGCTCGATGCGTTGCAGGATACCGACACCGTGTTGGTGGCAGAGGAGATGGCGTTCTTGCGGGGCACCTTGGCTGATCTCGCCAACGTTTGCGCGGCCCACCACTTGCCCAGCCTGGCGCGGCGATTTCATCAGCA
Organism: Porticoccaceae bacterium; assembly: GCA_051306415.1. Classification (GTDB taxonomy): domain Bacteria; phylum Pseudomonadota; class Gammaproteobacteria; order Pseudomonadales; family Porticoccaceae; genus CBDDRG01. Next base: position 7,173 of record JBPPNE010000315.1, on the reverse strand, counting down.
CGAGCAGGAGTTGACAGCCGCATCCGAGGCGGGTGGTGTGATGACGGTGTCCCAGCGAGAGGCCATTGCCGACTCGATACTTTCAGTGGAAGCCCTGGTCGCGGATTTCTGGGAGCGCATGCCGACACCCGATCAGCTTGCCCAGTGGGATGCGCGGCCGCTCGCCGTCATTTTGCAAACGGGCATTATTCGATCCGCGCAACGCACCCTGCTGGGGGAGATGTCGATCAGCCTGAAAAAAATCAAGGGTGGTTTGGACAGCCTCGTCATGGGGATGACCGCGGCAACCTCAACCACCGAAATTGACCAAGCCTTCGGTCTCATCCGCGCCAATGCGTTCATGCTCGACATGCGCCGGCTTGAAGAACTCGCGCAACGCAGCCGCCAGTTTGTTCGTGGGCGATCCCTGGTTGGCGGTATCCAGGGTTTTGGCGGGCCCACCGCCGAGACTTTCGCCGATGCGGTGATCAGCATCGAGTATTATCTGGACAACTATCGGCCGGGTGAGCCGGCCACCGAGGCTGCGCTAAATCTGGCTGATCAATGCTTGACGACACTGGGTGTTTGACAAGCCGATTCGCGCAGCAACAGTGGGTGGCAAATCTCTAGACCTCCGGGGGCCGTGATCTCCGCGGAGTGCGCGCGAGATCGTTGGGCAGGCCACTATCAGTTCGGTTACCGCCACCGTCGCCCGTGGAGTTTTGGCTTCTGCCGTGTAGCGTGCACGCAGCTTGCCTGGGCCAAGGTCACGCCACTTTATAACGCATTTCCGCGAGGGCCTCACTTTGGAATTCCTGCAGCATTACGGTCTATTTCTGGCCAAGGCCGTGACCATAGTCATCGCTCTCGCGGCAGTGGTGGGTGTATTGGCTCGGCTCGCTCAGCATGGTCGTGAATTGGCCAAGGGCCATCTTGAGGTTCGCTGCCTGAATAAGGCTGTCGCGGAGATGGTGGATACCCTGGCGGATGCCATATTGGCGCCCGCGGAACGCAAGAAAGCCGCCAAAGCAAAAAAGAAGGCGGCAAAAGAAGCGGATCGTGAGCGCACAAAATCTCCCGCAGCGACCGCCCGGAAGCATATTTACGTGATCGGTTTCGATGGCGATTTGCGTGCCTCAGCGGTCGATGAGTTGCGCGAGGAGATCACCGCATCCTGGCTCAGGCCGCGGCTCAGGATGAAGTGGTAGTGCGGCTGGAGAGCGGTGGTGGCATGGTGCATGGCTATGGCCTTGCCGCGAGCCAGCTCGACCGCATAAAAAGCAAGGGGTTGCCGTTGACGATTTGCGTCGACAAGGTGGCGGCGAGCGGCGGCTACATGATGGCCTGTGTCGCCGACAGGATTGTCGCGGCGCCGTTCGCCGTGATCGGCTCCATTGGCGTCGTCGCGCAGATTCCCAACATCCACCGGTTGCTTCAAAAGCACGCTATCGACGTGGAGTTAATGACTGCTGGCAAGCACAAGCGCACGCTGACGGTGTTGGGGGAGAACACCGATCAGGGCCGGGAGAAATTCCGCGAAGAGCTGGACGACACCCATCGTCTGTTCAAGAATTTTGTCGTCGATCACCGGCCCGGTGTCGATATCGACGGGGTTGCTACCGGCGAAGTATGGTTCGGCACGCGGGCGCAGGAGCTGGGGTTGGTGGATAGCTTGCAGACCAGTGACGACTACCTGGTGTCGCAGCTCGATACCGCGGATATTTACGAAATAGCCTATGTGCACAAGCGGAGCCTGTCGCAGCGAATCGGGATCGCCGCCGCGGAGGGGAGCGATTACCTGCTGATGCGTTGGCTGCGCTACCTGACCGGCCTCAAGCACATCGGCTGATATCGCAACCCTATCAATCCCGGCGCAGTTTGTCGTCGATGGCGATGGGGCTGGGGAAATTGAACACGACGATATAGCTGGAGACCAGGAAGGATAGAATCGCAGCGGCCTGGATCAGATGAGAGGCTAGTTCACCGATCAGCCCGGCACTGAAGGCGACGTAAGCAATCAGCAGCGAGAACTCACTGATTTGCCCGAGGCGGAAGCCGATATCCCAGGCGAACAGGTTTTTTTCGCTCTGGCTGCGCAGCAGGATGCGGAACAAGACCGGCTTCAAAACCAGCATGGTGCCGCCCAGCACCAGCGCTGCCACCGCGATCTGTGGCAGCAACCCGAGATTGAATTTGGCGCCAAGGGAAAAGAAAAACAGAATCAGGAAAAAATCCCGCAGCGGCTTCAGACTCAACGCGATGTGTTGCGAGATTGGGCTGGTCGCAATGCTAATACCGGCGAGGAAGGCGCCAATCTCCCGCGATAACCCGGCTAGCTCGGCGATCTCCGCGACGCCCAGGCACCAGCCGATGGCGAGCAAGAACATGTATTCGGCCATGCGATCAAAGCGCGCAAATAGCTTGAGCAACACGAAGCGCACGCTCCCGGCGCAAAATGCCACCAGCAAAGGTAGTGCGACCAGAGTTCGGCCAATGCGTGCCACATCCACTTGTCCGCCTTCGCCGCCGAGCAGCACCAGCAGCACGAAGATGGCGATGAAATCCTGCATCAGCAGCAGACCCACCATCATTTCGCCGATATGGCGATGGTGGAGAATCGTGGTGGGGAGCAGCTTGATGGCAATGATGGTGCTCGAAAACATCATCGCAAGACCAATAATGACGTTTTCGATAGGGCTAAAGCCAAACAGGTTGCCGATGCCATAGCCGACGGCGGCAAACGCCACCGAGCTGATCAAGGTGACGTGGGTAACTCTTCTGAACACGGCGAACAGCGCCTGCGGCTGCATGTCGAGGCCGAGTAAAAACAACAGGAAGATAATGCCGATGCGGGAGATGTCGGCGATCAACTGGACGTCCGGCACGAGTTCAAAACCGTAGGGGCCAATGAGCACACCCAGCGCAATATAGGCGACGAGCATGGGTTGACGGCCATAGATCGCCAGTGACGCGATCAGCGCTGCACCGGTAAAAATCAGGAAGAAGGAATGGAAAACCGCATCAGTCACGGTTGTTGCCTCTGCCCCGATTGACCTGTATCGATTGGCCTCATCATCTTGATCGCCATTGTGCCATGGCCCTCAGCCGGTGTTGTCCGCGGCGGTGAGGGTGGCGAGGGCGGCGGGCAGATTGGGCCGGGGGTTAAGCGGGTCGGCGACGAAATAGCGGTAGGGAGTCAGCGTCAGCCTGATAGTTGACACTGAAGGCGTTGACCTGATCGCGAAGGCTATCCAGGCTCGGTTCGTCGGCCAGTTGGAAGCTATCGAAGCCGCAGCGCTTCAGGAAAAACAGTTGATCCGGGATGATGTGGCCAATGGCGCGCAATTCGCCGCGGAAACCGTAGCGTTCCCGCAGCAGTCGTGCGGTGGAGAATCCGCGGCCATCCATGAAGGTCGGAAAATTCACGCCGATGCAGGCGATCACCGCGATATCGGCGGCGAGCGCGGCAGGCTCCTCATCACTCTCGAGCCAGACTCCGACCCCAGGCAATTCGCGGAGGTGGTCGCGGTTATCGAGCCAGTATCGCAGCGGAACCAGCGGGCGCGAGGGCAACTGGCCTGCAAAATCCTTTGGCAACAACTGGTAGGTGTCGTCGACGAAACCGGTCTCCCTAAGCAGCCTTGGCATAGATGCCCTCCTTGAAGGGTGACAGGCCGATACGGCGGAAAGTCTCGATGAAGAGCTCGCCGTCGAGACGGTGGTCGGCATACACCTGCAGAATCTTCTCGATGACGTCCGGCACCTCGTCGGCATAGAAGGACGGGCCGAGGACATCGCCGAGAGTGGCGTCGACGCCGGCGCTACCGCCGAGCTGGATCTGGTAGAACTCGGCACCCTTCTTGTCGACACCGAGGATGCCGATATTGCCGACATGGTGATGCCCGCAGGCGTTCATGCAGCCGGAGATGTTCAGGGTGAGGTCGCCGAGATCGTAGAGATAGTCCATGTCGTCGAACCGGCGCTGAATCGCCTCGGCGATGGGAATGGACTTGGCGTTCGCCAGTGAGCAGAAATCACCGCCGGGACAGCAGATCATATCGGTGAGGGTGCCGATATTGGGGGTCGCGAAACCGTGGTCTTTCGCGCTCAGCCAGAGTTCGAAAAGAGCGGATTTTCTGACGTCGGCAAGCACCACATTTTGCTGGTGGGTGACGCGCGCCTCGCCGAAAGAATAGATGTCGGCGAGCTCGGCGATGGCTTCCAGTTGCCGGTCGGTGACATCCCCAGGCGCTACGCCGGTGGGTTTCAGGGACAGGGTCACTGCACAGTAACCGGGAATCTTGTGGGACTTTACGTTGCGATCGAGCCAGCGCGAAAATGCCCGGTTTTCCGCGGCCGCATCGCGTAGCGCCTGTTCCGCGGCCGCCGCGCTCATCGGTTCCGCGCTTATCAGTTCATAGGCGGGCGCGGTGAAATAGGCGCTGACGCGGTCAATCTCAACCTGGGTCAGTGTCTGCGGGCTGTCCTTCAGATGCGCCCACTCCTCGGCCACCCTGGCGGCAAATACTTCCGCGGTCCAGGCCTTGACCAGAATCTTGATGCGGGCCTTGTACTTGTTATCGCGGCGGCCAAAGCGGTTGTAGATGCGGACAATGGCTTCGAGGTAGGTGAGCAGGTGTTCAGCCGGCAGGAAGTCATTGATCGCCGCGCCGATCACCGGGGTGCGGCCGAGGCCGCCGCCGACAAAAACCTGAAATCCGCGTTGGCCGGCGGCGTCTCTGACCAGTTGCAGACCGATATCGTGAACCTGGATGGCGGCGCGATCACTCGCCGACCCACTCACGGCGATCTTGAATTTGCGTGGCAGAAAGGCGAACTCCGGGTGCAGTGTCGACCATTGGCGAATGATTTCACACCAGGGTCGCGGATCCTCGATTTCGTCGTTCGCGATGCCGGCGAATTCGTCCGAGGTGATATTGCGGATGCAGTTGCCGCTGGTCTGGATGCAGTGCATTTCCACGTCCGCCAGCTCGGCAAGAATATCTGGAACCTCTTCCAGCCGGGGCCAGTTCAGTTGAATGTTCTGGCGCGTAGTGAAATGCGCATAGCCTTTATCATAGGTGCGGGCGATGTGGGCGAGCTTGCGCAACTGCGTCGATGACAGCAAACCATAGGGCACGCTGATACGCAGCATGGGCGCGAGACGCTGAATATAGAGCCCATTCTGTAGCCGCAGCGGACGGAACTCGTCTTCGCCCAGCTCGCCGTTGAGATACCTGTTGGTTTGATCGCGAAACTGGGCGACCCGCTCCCGCACCAGGGTGCGGTCGTGTGCGTCATAGATGTACATGCGGCTGGTTGTTACCTTGAATGGGGAAAACACGTGGGGTGAAGGCGCTGGGTACCGGTGGCGAATAATATCGTTTCACCACCACCGGGTAAAAAACCGTTTGCGCATAATCGCGTGCTAATTGAGCATAAGTGATTGCGACAGCACGGAAAACAATTGCTAAAATGCCGCTCCTTCGACGACGCCGGAACCCGGCAGGAGTACCCGAATGAGCAGCAATAACGAGATCGACAACAGCGCAGAACCCGATCAAGTGGCCGATGCGATCGCGGCTGTGGTCATCGTCGCCATCGTTGTCATCAGCGCGGTGTTCTGGGTCGCCAGCCACTGAGCCACGCGTAGATCCACCGGTCAGCACTGGTCAGCAAAGAATCCTAGCCCGACGCAGCAATCATTTTCACAACCGGTGACCCCGGTGTCGGGCTTTCGCTCCGATCTTCAGCCTCGCCGGGCTGCGGAGTGGTTAATAGAGCGGCTTTGCGCATACCCGCGATTTCCACGATTTCTGGCGGCTGCCAGTGGTCAGGAGCCGGCGCGGTTCAGAACAAGCTGTACCACACCGATCACAGTGGCCAGAAACAGCAGCGTAAAGATGATCCCCGCGGCGATATAGATCTTGATGTTGCCGTGAGTCAAATCGCGCTCGCGGTTTTTGCTGCTCTGGACGCCTATCGCCGCCGCGAGCGTGCTTTTGACGATATCCAGAAAGCCGGGCTTTTGCTGCCCAGGGGTGTGGGGTCAGCCATTGTCCTTGCCTGTAGGTTCTTGCGGGATATAGTCGAGAACCGGGCTGAGGTCCCGCTCTATCTGCGAGATCGCTGCCCCCTTGCGTTTGGCCAGGCTTTCAACCTGGTCGCGCTGCACTTTACCGACATTGAAATAGCGGGCGTCCGGATGGCTGAAATACCAGCCACTGACGGCGGCGGCCGGCCACATCGCAAAGCTCTCGGTGAGCTGGATGCCGGCGTTACGCTCGGCGTCGAGGAGTGCAAACAGCGTGGTTTTCTCACTGTGATCCGGGCAGGCGGGATACCCCGGTGCGGGGCGAATGCCGCGGTATTTTTCCCCGATCAGTGCCTCGTTACTGAGGTGTTCCTCCGGCACATAACCCCAGAACTCGGTGCGCACCCGCCGATGCAGGTGTTCGGCAAAGGCTTCCGCGAGACGATCGGCGAGCGCTTTGACCATGATCGAGTTGTAGTCGTCGCCTTTTTTCTCATAGGCCTGCGCCAGTTCATCGGCGCCGATGCCGGTGGTCACTGCGAAGGCGCCGATATAGTCGGCAACGCCGCTATCCTTGGGTGCGATGAAGTCCGCCAGCGAGTGCAGGGTTTCACTGGCGCCGAGCTTGCGGGTCTGTTGGCGCAGGTGGTGGAGTACGGCGATGACCTCGCTGCGACTGTCGTCCCCATAGACCTCGATGTCATCGCCGTCGATGCGGTTGGCTGGCCACAGCCCGATCACCCCGCGCGCGGTCAGGCGGTGGTTGTCGATGAGATCCTTGAGCATGGCCTGGGCATCGGCGAACAGGCTGCGTGCCGCCTCGCCAACGACGGCGTCATCGAGAATGCGCGGGTATTTACCCGCCAGGTCCCAGGTGATGAAAAAGGGCGTCCAGTCGATGTACTCCACCAGCGCATCGATGGGGTAGTCGTCAAACACCTTGACGCCGGTGAAGCTGGGTTTCGGTGGTGTGTAACTCGACCAGTCGCAGCGGTAGCCGGCGGCCACGGCCTCGACATACGGCAGAATCTCGCCGGTGGGCTTGCGGTTGGCCATGCGCTCGCGGACGTTCTCGTACTCGGTTTTGATGTCGGCGACGAAGGCGGGACGCAGCTCCCGGCTGATCAGCTTGCTGGCGACACCGACCGCGCGCGAGGCGT
>JBPPNE010000314.1:0-11768 GCA_051306415.1 Porticoccaceae bacterium | reverse complement strand
AGGGCGCGGGATTTAACGCCATCCAGATAACAGCGCGCGACTTTTCGTGTTCGATGGCTGGTGGCAATGATATCGACGCCTGCGTGGACTGCATGTTCAGCATCGGCCCACTCAGCAGAATCATTCTGGGTACCGATGTGGATGATGCGGCAAAGGGCAAGGTTCGCGCCGTCGTTCGCGATGTGCTGCTACCCTACATGACCGCTGCCGGCCTGGTGATGCCCTCTGCGGTCTGGATTGTGTCGGCCACCAACGGCTGGTAGGGTGGGGTGTCAGGTTGTGGCCTGGGCCATGGGGTGCTGGCGCCAGCAAGACTCTTCGGTTTGATTGAAATACGTATTCAGAGGATTTCCAATAATGCGCGGAAAAATGAACCCGTTCGCGGCGCCCCCCGTGATGATTGTGGCCAGCCTGCTGTTGATCTTGCTCTCACACCCAGGAATTGCCGAGGACATGCCCCTGCCCAAGGCAGGGCTGTGGGAGATCAACATGTCCCACAAGGGCGCTCCGCTCACCACGGTGCGCAGATGTGTCGATCCAATTGCCGATCTCGCCATGACGCGCAAGCTCGAGGCAACCAGTTGCAGCGAGAGCGAAACCAAACGGATGGGCGACACCTGGGTAAGAGATGCGACCTGTCGCATCGGTAGCTCCATTACAAAAACTCATGCGGTCACCACGGGTGATCTGCAGGCGGACTTTGAAACCCGCGTGGAAGGTGTCACCCAACCGGCATCAATGGGCGATGGCAAGAGCTCATCGGTGATTCGTCAGCGTTGGCTTGGCGCCTGCAAACCTAGGCAGAAACCCGGAGCGATCGAAGTCGTCAAGGCCAAATAGACAGGATGAATCGAGATTGGAAATTCAGCATCGCAAAGGCCCCATTCCCTGCTGCAGCGCCGACCGGTTGGGCAGGTGTTTGCTGCCAATGTGGCAATCGTCTTTCCCCGATTGGATAACACAGGCGGCGTTTCCGTTATGAAAGCCCAGCAAGTTTTTCGAGCCTATCCTCAGGATATCGATGCGGTTAACGACCTGATCATCGCGCGCTTTTGCGCGCGCTGTGGTGGCGGCTGTGAGGTGGAATCGGTTGAAGGCGGCATCCGCTCGGTATGCACCACCTGCAGTTTCGTCCACTACAAAAATCCGCAGCCGGCGGTTGCCGTACTGATTGTCGACGACAATCATTTCGTTCTCGGCAAGCGGATATCGCGGAGTTTGCAGCACGGCAAGTGGTGTCTGCCCTGCGGCTACGTCGAGTATCACGAAGACTATTTGAGCGCCGCCGTGCGAGAGGTGAAAGAAGAAACCAATCTGGACGTCAGCATCCGCTCCATCATCAGCGTCGTGACCAACTACCTGAAACCCGAGGTGCACTCCCTGGTGACCGTGCTGATGGCTGAAGCCATGGGTGGCAATCTCGCGGCGGGTGATGGCATGGCTGAGGTTAGCTGGTTCCCCTACACCGGGGAATTTCCCGCAATGGCCTTTGAGGCTGACACCCACATCATCAGCCGCTACTTCGAAACCCATCTGGTCGGAGCGCCGGTGGATCCCCGCTATACTGGATAGGCATGACAAGATAGGCATGCGGGGCATTCGCGACAGGCGTCGGTGTGCAAGCCGACGAGTTCGTTCCAGCAGCATTTTGGCCCGCCAGCGCCGTTAGCCTTAAATCGGCTCTCGTCGCTTTTGGTGTAGATCTGGCGGCAACAGTAACCGGGGTGCCGACACCGGCCCACCCAAGATAAACGCCGTGCAAGCGAGGAGTGAGCAATGAAAAAAGAGACCCAGATAGCGCTGTGTCGAGAAGCTTTCCGCCATATCGACAGCGGGCAGCCTTTCCGTGTCGCCGAGACCTACGAGGAGCCCGTTGAGGTTTATATCTCGCAGGACTGGCTCCAGAGAGAACAAGATATTTTATTTCGCCGCTATCCGCTGCTCGCGGGATTCTCCTGTGAACTGCCGAATAAGGGCGACTATTTGACGATTGACGACCTGGATACGCCGATTTTGGTGGTGCGTGGTGAACAGGGCGAACTAAACGCGTTCATCAACACCTGCCGCCACCGGGGCACCAAGTTGGTGGGTGGCTGTGGCAAACTCAAGGCCGGCCTGACCTGTCCCTATCACGCATGGACTTACAATTTGCGCGGTGAGTTGGTGGCGGTGCCAGACCAAGACAGTTTCCCCGGTTTGAACAAGGCGGAGCGGCCACTGATCAAGCTGCCGATCACCGAGAAATACGGCATGATCTGGGTGTGTCCGACGCCGGGCGCGGATTTTGATCTCGACCGGCAGCTCGGTGGCCTGGCGCCCGAGTTCGAGAATTATGGATTTCTGAACTACCATCACTACGAGCAGCGGGTGTTACACCACAAAATGAACTGGAAGATGATGATTGATACCTTCCTTGAGCCCTATCACTTTTCAACGCTCCACAAAAATACCGTAGCGCCGCTATTCTTCAATAACCTGTGCCTGTTCGAGGATTTTGGCCAGAACCTGCGGATGGCGGTGATTCGCCGCTCGATCGAGAGTCTGCGAGCGCTACCCGAGGAGCAGTGGAATTTCGTCAAGCACTCGGGCATTGCGTATTCGCTATTTCCCAACGTACTGATGGTGGTACAGATCGATCACGTCGAGCTATGGCGCTCCTACCCGGTCAACAACAGCCCTGACGAGTGTGTCGTCTACCTGGATTTTTATACGCCGGAGCCAGTGACCACCGCATCCGCCAAGCGGCACTGGGACAACAATATGGATCTCACGGTGAGGACAGTGATCCAGGAGGATTTCCCAACGGTCGAAAGTATCCAGGTTGGCGTCAAGTCGGGCGCCTTGACGCACAGTCTTTATGGCCGCAATGAGCCGGCGATTGCGCACTTCCACCGGCAGATAGCGAAGAGTGTGGCCGGTTAATGGGATGCATTTTACCTGCGTTGACGCCTATTCTTCACGGCACCGGTGATTGCTGGCGCGGGCTGTCGAGTTGCTATCTCGCTCCACAACCGGGGGTTGGAGATATTGCGGTAGTTGACGCGTTGTGGCGTCCTTCGAGCGCCTGAAACCCTTGCTGGGTATCGACAACGCTGTATTGGGCTGGGACGATGCCTGCCATTTTCGACCCTCCAGAGTTGAACCTTTGGCGGACGGCATCCACCACACCAAAATTGCCGACCAGCTCGCTGATCTCAGTTTTGCTACCGCATTTTTGTGCGCGTAGCCGGTGATGAGGGCGGTCTTGGCATTCTGGACTCATGCGAAGGGCTGTGATAAAACGGCCGGATTATAAAATTAATCACCCCCCCCAGTTAGAGGAGAGTGCCATGGCGATGAAGCCGATAGTTCGCGGTCTGGTGCTAGCTCTGGTGGTGGCCGCCGGTTCCCAGTCAGTGGCCGAGAACGACAAAGGCGGAAATCTCAAAGACACCACCCGCGACAAGGCTCTGTCCCCCAGACTACAAAACCTGGGAACCTATTCTCGGAAGGTGTCGACTAGCAACCCGCAGGCGCAGAAATACTTCGACCAAGGGTTGATGCTGGCGTACGCGTTCAACCACGCGGAGGCGGTTCGGTCATTCAGAGAGGCCCAGCGCCTGGATCCACAGCTCGCGATCGCCTACTGGGGGGAGGCCTATGCGCTGGGGCCGAATATCAATGCCCCCATGTTCCCGGATGCGATCTTGCCCGCCTTCGCGGCCGTCGAGAAGGCCGTGAGTCTCAAGGGACACGCCCAGCCTTGGGAGCGGGGCCTGATCGATGCCGTGGCCAAACGCTACGTCAGCGACGTAAACGCCGACCGCAAGCCGCTGGATGCCGCGTACGCGGAAGCGATGCAGACGTTGGCGAAAAAGTACCCGAACGATCCGGACCTGTTGTCTATCGCCGCCGAATCGATGTTGGACACGAGTCCGTGGAACTACTGGACCAATGACGGTCATCCGCGACCCCATACGATGGACGTGGTGACGCTGATCGAAAAAGCGATCGCGCTGCGTGCCGACCACCCATTGGCCCTGCATCTGCATATCCACGCGCTTGAGGCTTCGAACGATGCGCCCCGGGCGGTGGCGAGCGGCGACCGACTGTTGACCATCGTGCCCGGCGCCGGCCATCTTGTGCACATGCCCGCACATATCTTCTTCCGCGTGGGGCGCTATGGCGACGCGGCGGCGGCGAATGAGCGGGCGATCGCGGTCGATGAAGACTACATCAGCCAATGCAAGGCACAGGGAATCTATCCCGCTGCGTACTATCCGCACAACGCGCACTTCCTGTGGATTGCCTACTCGTACCAGGGGCACAGCGCCGACGCGATCGCCGCGGCGCGCAAAACGGCGAGTAACGCCCACGACGGCCTGCCGTTGCCGACCGATCAGTTCAAGGTCGCGCCGCTCCACGCGATGGTAAAGTTCGCGCAGTGGGACGAGGTTCTGAAGGAGCCCCGCCCGGCGGAGAAGGACGTGTTCACGACGATGATATGGCACTGGGCGAGGGGGATGGCGCTCACGAACAAGAGCGACCTGGCGGGCGCGGAGAGCGAGCTTGCGGCGCTGCGGGAGTTGCTGTCGCGCGCGGACTTCCCGTCGCGCATGCTGCTGGTGAACTCACCGCCTGAACGTCTGGGGCGGATCGGCGAACGGCTGCTGGCAGGGCAAATTGCCTGGGTCCGCAAAGACATGGGCGAAGCCATTGGCCAGTTCTCGTCGGCGGTCTGGCTGGAAGATTCCACGACCTACAACGAACCGCCGGACTGGCCCTATCCGACGCGGCATTATCTCGGCGCCGCGCTGTTGGCCGCCAATCAGCCGGTCGAGGCCGAGGCGGTGTACCTGGAGGATTTGCGGCGGCGGCCCGAGAACGGTTGGGGCCTGTTCGGGCTGGTGCAGGCAATCAAGCAGCAGGGCGGAGAGCGGTCGGTGGACCTGGCCCAGGCCGAGGCTCGCTGGCAGAAGGCGTGGTCAATGGCGGACATCAAGTTGGTCTCGTCAAGGTGGTAGCCGGCAACCCGGAGTTTTAGCACTCGATGGGTTGCGAGGGCGCTGGCCTGCGACGGTCGCCGAGTCAAACCAAAGTATTCGCGCAACAAAAAACCCGGCGGAACCGGGTTTTTTGTTGCCTGTGCTTGATCATGACGCCCGCAGTGCTCGCCCCAAGGTCTTGGTACCGAGCGCTGGCGTGTAGTGACAGCCATCCTCCCAGGCGCGTTGGCCGCGAATATAGACCTGATCAACTACGCCGTCGGAACGGTTAACCAGAACGTCATGCTCGAAGATGTCGTGGTAAATCTTGACACGGCGAGCGTTCATGTCGTGCTTTTCCAGGTTTTCCGGATTGATCAGAACGATATCGGCCTGGGCACCGGGATCTATGGAACCGACGTCCAAGCCAAAGAACTCAGCCGGCTCCCGGGTCAAGCGACGAACCGCCGCTGCGACCCGTGCGATACCGCGCTTCTGGGCAATGCGCAGCGTACCGAGGTTGCCATCGTAGAATGACAGATTGGTCAGGTGGGCACCGGAATCATTGAAGCCAGGTAGCGCATTTTTGTCAAACAGGATCTGTTCGACGATGTCTTCATTGGTATTGGCGACGTCAAACCACCAGCGGAAGCGGGTGTCATAAAGCCGTAGGCACTGGAGCCAGAACTCCCGTGGGTGGGTCGCCTGCGCCGGAAAGCGGTCGAACTCCGCCGCCTCGGCCACATCTTTGGCACCACTTTTACCACCGCTATTTTTGTATTGGGTGAGACGTTCGAGAACCGCGGCCAGGGTGTCACCGTTCCAGCTCGGTACCGGGCAGTCGTCGAAGGTCATTTTGGCGAAGTTCATCTGGAAAGTGGCCTGATCCTTGTTTCCACCCAGCTTGGTCAGTTTGGCATCGGGCTTATTCATGCGCTCCCAGTCCGCTTTGAAAGCTTCGAGCCACTGCGGGTCGTTGAGGAGAGCAAGGCGGCCGGCGACGTCGTCCTGCTCGCAGGAAATGATCTTGCGAGTCGACGCCAATTCTTCGAAGACCGGTGAAATCATGCCATCGGACCACATGCGGAAGCTGCCACCCAGCGCCTGGAAGTGGATGCGACCGTTGAACAGTCGGGAGTTGATCACAGCACCCAGCTTCAACATTTTCTTCCAGACGCCTGGAACGGAAACGAAATCGATCGCTGTCAGGGCGGATATTTTCAGTGGTTTGCGAAAGCGCCCGCTCGACCAGAAATAACGCTTCAACGTGCGCGCCATGCGCTCGCCATCGGGATTGGTTTGCCACACGCGGCCGTATTTGCGGACGATGTCGAGCATCGGCTTGAGTTCGTCGTCCTCGGCAAAATGTGTTGGGATACGTTTGTCCTTGTTGGGGTCATTGGACAGATAGTGGAAGACAATCTGATCTGTCGACAGGCCGATGTAGCCCTGATCGAGGGTTTGCTCCATCAGTTCCAACATCTTTCTCCGCTCCGTTGGGCTGGGGGATCGGGTGACGGAGGCCGCAGTGCCCATGACTTCAATTCGCAGCATGGAGTGGGGCACAAAGGCAGCGACATTGGGGCCGAGAGGAATGCTGTCAAAGTGCTTCAGATAGCCTGCGGTATCGCTCCAGGTCATCGCCTCAACGCATTTCTTCAGCACGCTCTTGGGCATGTTCTCGACCCGCGTAAAGCAGTCGATGATGGGGCTGTCGTCTCCGCTGAGCTGGGGACCGAAGGCGGTGCCGAGTGAGCAATTGCCGACCAGCACGGTGGTGGTACCGTGGCGCACGGCTTCGCCGAGTCCTGGGTTGACCTCGACTTCAAGGTCGAGGTGGGTGTGAATATCGAGCAGCCCGGGCATTAGCCATTTGCCCTGTGCGTTGACGGTTTCTCCGGCGCTCTCGACTTGCAGGTTGGGGCCGCGCGCGAGGATTTTGCCGTCGAGGACTGCCACATCCTCGACTCGCGGCATCGCTCCGCTGCCGTCAAATACCAGGGCGTTTTTGATGAGAGTGTCGCAACGGTTCAGTTGTTTCATGATGTAGTCCGCGGGTAGATAAAGTCGGCCGCTATTCTTGCGCAATGCATTGACTCAAATCAACTGTTGTTAATGACCGGTAACCTGATTGACCAAAGAGTATTGACGTGTATTGTTATGCCCCGTACCGCCCTGACATGAATCTATACTTATCCTCTGCAGGTTGTAGGGGGGTATGCTGGTCGGGTTATCCATGCTCCGGCGGCGCAACACGCTGGTGGGGCAACGGGCCGTTCGCTTCTGGCTCGGCCAGTTTGGCGATTAACGAAAAAGCGGAGGATTGATGCAATCACTGACAAACAAAGTCGCCATTGTCACCGGCGCGAGCAAAGGTATCGGCCGCGGTATCGGTATCGCTCTCGCAGCCAGGGACTGCAGGGTGGTACTGGCATCGCGGGATCAAAACAGTTTGCAGGCGGTAGCCGATGAGATAACTGCCAGTGGTGGAGTGGCGCACGCTGTGGCAGCCGATGTGGCGTCTGAAGAGGCCGTCAGTGGACTGTTTGGCTGGGTCCAGCAGCATTGTGGCCAGCTGGATATCCTGGTCAATAACGCCGGGATCGCCGTTTCTGGCCACATTGACGACATCAGTTTGGCGGACTGGCTGCGAGTTCAAGCGGTTAATGTGACTGGGATGTTTTTATGCTCCCGTGCAGCGGCGACGCTGATGAAGCCGCGTGGCAGCGGCAAGATCATCAATATCGGTAGTATTTCCGGGCAGATGCCCCGCGTCAAAAGTACTCCTTACACGACGTCGAAGTTTGCCGTTGCTGGGTTTACCAAGGCGCTGGCATTGGAGCTGCGGCCATTCAATATCGCGGTTAGCTGCGTCCACCCAGGCAATGTGATGACTGACATCTGGACAAAATCGCCGCAAGTAGCAGAGCGGGAGGGGGTGATGACAGTTGAAGATATTGCCGATGTGGTCGTTACCGTGGCGTCCTTGCCAGATAATGTGAATATGCTTGAAACGGTGATTCTGCCAGTATCCCAGCCTTATTTGGGCAGGGGCTGATACGGCCAGCAGCTAACGATCACAAGCCAATTGCCCATAAAAAATGCCTGCCAAAGTGGTGGCAGGCATTTTTTATGTCAGCCCCGGCATGGGCTGCAGGGCGGACTTGATTCTGGCGTTTTAACGCTCTTACAGTGCTAGCGCTTTGATTTTTGCGTTCAGGCGGCTCTTGTGGCGAGCCGCCTTGTTCTTGTGCATCAGCCCGCCTTTGTCGGCGACCCGGTCGATAACGGGCACCGCGGCGACATAGGCGGCGCGGGCGGCATCGAGATCACCGGCTTCAATGGCGGTGTTCACTTTTTTCAGATAGGTGCGGGCCATTGATCGCAGGCTGGCGTTGTGGCGCCGGCGTTTTTCGCCTTGACGGGCGCGTTTACGGGCTTGAGCGGTATTTGCCAACGGAGGTTGCTCCTGTCTACGGGGTTCTGATTTTGGGCGGAGCACTATAGCCATTCTAGGCGTCGATATCAACCGTCGACATTCTCCGGTTTTGCCGATCCACCTCGTGCGGCGCGTTGCTGGCCGCGGTGGCGATTGAGTGCCCAGAGGACGTGCTCGCGCACCAGTTCAGAGGGGTGCTGCTGTCTCGCCGCGAGTGCGTTGACGACGGCTGCAACAGTGGGCGCATTGCCAAGGCCCACCGCCAGATTGCGCAACCAGCGTTCATGGCCGATGCGGCGGATGGGGGAGCCTTCAGTATTCGCGAGAAACTCTTCCTCCGTCCACAGGAACAGGGTGGCCAGCTCGCTGTTGTCGAGATTGTGGCGCGGACGGAAGGCCGCTTCAGTTGTTGCTTTGGCAAAGCGGTTCCAGGGGCAGATGATCTGGCAGTCATCGCAGCCAAATACCCGGTTGCCCATGGCGGCGCGAAACTCTTCTGGAATGCTGCCTTTGTGCTCGATGGTCAGATAGGAGATACAGCGGCGGGCATCGAGCACATAGGGCTCGGCAAAGGCGTCGGTTGGGCAAATTTTCAGGCAGGCGCGACAGTTGCCGCAACTTCCTTGCGATAACGGATGATCTGGCGGCAGTGGCAAGCTGGTGAAGAGTTCGCCGAGAAAAAACCAGGATCCGGCGCTGCAGTTGAGGAGCAGGGTATTTTTGCCGATCCAGCCGAGCCCGGCTTTTTCGGCTAGCGGTTTTTCCATGACGGGAGCGCTGTCCACAAACGGCCGCTGGACCACCGGTGCACCGGCTTCCTGCTCAATTTGCCGGGCGAGAATGGCCAGGCGGCTGCGAATCAGCTTGTGGTAATCACGCCCCAGCGCGTAGCGGGACAGATAGGCTTTTTCGCCGTCGCGAAGACAGGCGATCAGCCCTGTATCTGCGGGTAGGTAATCCATGCGCACGCTGATCACCGAAAGGGTGCCTGGCAACAGCTGATCCGGTTGCCAGCGCTTGTCGCCGTGGGCGGACATCCAGTCCATGGTGCCATTGAAGCCCCGCGCGAGCCATTCGCGTAGTTTGCTGCCCGCATCGTGCAGATCGATGTTGGTAATTCCCACCTGCTGAAAACCCAGTTCACGTCCCCACGCGCGAATTTTCGCGGCGAGATCCGGGTGCAAGCGGGTTTCAGTGTCGGGCATCATTCATCGTGGCCAGTGAGGGGCTTACTCTATAATCCCCGCAGATTTTACCTGACTGGGTGCAAACCATGACTGAATTATCCAACCGGCTATACACCGCGGCTCAGGTGCGCGAACTGGATCGACGCGCCATCGTGGAACAGGGTATTCCGGGGATTGTCCTGATGAAGCGGGCAGCGCGAGCCGCGCTTGATGTGCTGCTCGCGCGCTGGCCGCGGCCAGCGCGAATCACGGTGTTTTGCGGCGGTGGTAACAACGCCGGTGATGGTTACATCATGGCCGGCCTCGCTGCGCAGAAAGGCATTGCCGTGCAGGTGGTGCAGTTGGTCGACGAAAGTAATCTGCGTGGGGACGCCCGCGAGGCGTGGAATTTTGCCCGTCAGCAAATTGTTGCCATGGCGCTGTTTTCTCCTGCTCTGGCGCTGGACGGTGGGGTAGTCGTGGATGCGCTGCTGGGTATCGGCTTGGCGGGTGAGGTGCGCGAGCGTTATCAGAGTGCAATTCGAATTATCAATGCGGTGGGATTGCCGGTGCTGGCCGTCGACATTCCGTCGGGACTGTGCAGCGACACCGGCGCCGAGCTCGGCGTGGCGGTGAAGGCCGATGTCACGGTCAGCTTTATCGGTCTCAAGCGCGGGCTGTTCACCGGGCGTGGGCCGGCCCTTTGCGGAGCTGTTGTATTGCGAGACCTGGATGTGCCGGCCGCGGTTTATCAAGATGTTCCCGCCGATGTTGAACGGCTTGACCTGGGTCGACTGATGGCACAGTTCCCCGCCCGCGCGCGGGACGCCCACAAAGGCCATTTTGGCCATGTTCTGGTGATCGGTGGCGACACCGGCTTCGGTGGTGCGGCGGCGATGGCTGCGGAGGCGGCGCTCCGGGTTGGCGCCGGGCTAGTCAGCGTTGCCACCCGCCCCGCCCACGTTGCCGCATTGTTGGCTCGTCGCCCCGAGCTGATGGTCAAGGGGGTGGACTCGGGTCAGGAGCTCGAACCCTGGCTGAGCGGGCCATCGGTGCTGGTGGTTGGTCCCGGTCTCGGCCGTTCGCCCTGGTCGGAACAGCTGCTGCAAAAAGCGGTCAAGAGCGGCTTGCCGATGGTGGTGGACGCCGATGCGCTGAATATTCTCGCCGACGGCCGAGTGGCGCCCTGGGGAGACGCGGGCCGCTGGATTCTAACGCCGCACCCAGGCGAAGCCGCGCGTTTGCTCGGCATTGGCAGCGCAGAAGTGCAGCGCGACCGCTTTGCGACGAGCCGGGCGCTGCTCGAAAAGTACCCGGGTACCTTGGTGCTCAAGGGTGCTGGCAGCCTGATTGTCTCTAGTGGAGACAGCCTCATTGGCCTCTGCACAGCGGGGAATCCAGGCATGGCCACGGGTGGTATGGGTGATGTGCTGAGTGGGGTTATCGGCGGGCTGCTCGCCCAAGGCCTGGGGGCGCCCCTGGCTGCTCGGCTCGGTGTCTGCCTGCATGCGGAAGCGGCCGATTCGGTGGTGCTTGCAGCGGGCGAGCGGGGGTTGCTGGCAACGGATTTGTTATCTACAATACAAAGACTTGCCAATAAAATATAATGAATTCTATAATCTATTTGGCGGCCGATGAGGCCGCGATGGTGGCTTGCGGGGAGGCGCTGGGTAGAGCCCTCGAGGCCGGCGTGGTCTATCTACAGGGAGGTCTGGGTGCCGGCAAGACGACATTGTGTCGAGGTATCCTGCGGGCAAAGGGTCATGGCGGTGCCGTCAAAAGTCCGACCTATACCCTCGTCGAGCCCTATGCCCTGGCTGCCGGTGTGCTATATCACTTTGATTTGTATCGACTGGGTAGTGCGGACGAATTGGAGTTCATCGGTATCCGTGACTATTTTGATGGCGCCAGCAGCTGTTTAATTGAATGGCCTGAGCGCGGGGAAGGAAAGCTGCCGCAACCGGATTTGAGAATTATCATTGAGCTATCAGGTGACGGTGGCCGCACGGTTCGCCTGGTGGCAGAAACGGCCGTTGGGGACAAAGTATTGGAGCGTCTGGAGTTAGGGGAAAAATAGTGGTGGGGGTAGTTCGGCCGCTCGTAAGGTCAGCGAGTCGAGTGTCGGGCTTTCCCACACAGATGATGTCGGGGCAATAATATAGTGAGGGATATCGGAGTCAATTCGGAGTCAATGATGAC
>JBPPNE010000313.1:0-3257 GCA_051306415.1 Porticoccaceae bacterium | reverse complement strand
GCCCATGTTGTTTCCCCTGTGAGTTAAGTTATTGGTAAATTCAGCGCAGCAATTGTAGGGCGCAATACCTCAGGGGAACAGAGCAGAACCGCAGCGGAAAAAATCAGTCGATCATGTTCGCTGCAATGATGAGAAAGAACATCACCCCCACCAGTACCGCTACCGTGGTGGCGACTCTGAGCCAGGCTTGGCGGTCGGTCATTGGCGTATCCATAAAGAACCCTCGCATGTCATTGGTGGTATGGACAGCCTATAAGCGCATGGCGGGAGACAACTTGACGGAAATCAATGACGGTGGAGTTGCCGGCGCGGGGGCGCTCCTCGCGACCAGTGACAGGGGTTTGTGGTTTCTGTAAGAATGGGCCCAATTGAGCGGGTCTCCGTGCCTCGATGACAGCTCTGTACGCAGAGTGGCCACCCAACGATAATTTAGACCAAGCCGGCAATGTATCCGCGAGGCATGGCAAACAATTTCCCCACCCGAATTTTTCCATCATTAAGAAGCCGAGGAGAGTTAGCGCCATGATTACCGCCAAAGACGCTCGTTTTCATACCCCCACATCCGACAACCCCTACTGGGCCGAGACCAACTACTTCGGGTTTTACGTGCCCGAGGTGCCGCTGCACGTCAATGTCTATGTGCTGACCCGGCAGAACCTCGGTGCGGTGCTGTCGAGCATCACCGTCACCGACGGCTTTTCGAATACGCCCCATCTGGTCCAGTACACCAACAACCAGGTTCACCTGCCGCTGCCCAAGGGCAACCTTGATGACTACGAGCTGGGCAACGGCCTGGCCATCAAATGCACCAAGCCGGTGATGGACTACAACATCAGGTTCAACGACAACCGCCGCGTCGCCATCGACGTCAAGTACACCGCGCTGATGGAGCCTTACGACATTCACGATCCGGAAATGGATCCGATGGCTGCCAAGAATCTGGCCTCCGATGACGTCTCCAGCACCGCCTACGCCGGGCACTGGGACCAGACCGGCCGGGTCACCGGCAAGTTCACGCTGGATGGCAAAACCTACGACATCAATTGTGTCTCCAGCATGGATCACAGCTGGGGCGAGCGGCGGGAAGACCAGTTCAAGAATTTCTGCTGGCTCAACGCCAACTTCGACAACGATGTCAGTATCCACTGCTTGTGGGCGATCAATCCCGCTGACAACTGCGACTATCAGGCCATCGCCCACGGCTACGTCCGCGAGGGCAGCAAGGTCTACGGGCTGATCAAGGGGTCCGGCAAACTGCTGCGCAATGGCTTGCTGCACCAATGCATGGACTTGCAGGTCGAGGATATTCGCGGCAAGGCCCATCGCTTCACCGGCACCGCCTTCACCTCGAACCCCTGGCAACCCTGGCCCTTTGTCTACGCCACCCAATCCTTCCTGCGCTGGCAGATGGATGGCGTGATCGGTTGGGGCGAAGTGCAGGATGTTTCAATGTAAGAACCCGCAACCGCTCCATGCCGGGCGTCGGCGCTTTGCACCGGTGCCCGGCGATAACAATAAACACGCACGAGACCGGCGGCCATGAGCCACTACACCAAGATCCTGAGCCACTACACCAAGACCCTGAGCCTGCGCGCCAATCCCACGGAAGACTGGATTGCGGCGATCCGGCGCGACTACCCGGTGGAAAGCGCCCTCGACGAAGTACTCACCCGCAAGTTGCGCAACCGCAGCCGCACCGCCGCGCACAAAACCGATGTCGATGAACTGTACCGCCGGTTGCTCGCCTACCTGCAACGGGCGACCGGCCAGGACGACATCCAGCTTGCGAAGCTGAAACGCCTGACCGGCGGCGCCTCCAAGGAGCAGTTCACCTTCGACCTCAGCTGGCGGCGGGAGACCGGTATCCGCGAAACCCGCAAGCTGATCCTGCGCATGGACCCGAGCGAATCCGTGGTCGAGACCCATCGCTTGCGCGAAGCCCAGGTGCTGCGGGCAATGTGGGGCGAAGTGCCGGTGCCGGAAGTGTTCTGGGTCGATGACAGCGGCGAAACCCTCGAGCATCCGTTCCTGATCGCCGGGTTTCTCACCGGCACCGTGCAGCCGGAGGGCGGCGGCAAGGTGACCGGGCTTGGCATGCACTTCGAACCCGGCCTGCGTGCCGCGCTGAAGGATCAGTACGTCCGCCATCTCGCCACCATCCACACCCTCGACTGGCGCGCCAAGGACTTATCCGCCTACGACAAACCCGAGCCCGGTACCAAACAGGCCAACGAGTGGTCCCTCGGCCTGTGGCAACGCATCTGGCAGGAGGACGCGCTCGAAGCCCACCCGGTCATGGAGTCCGCGGCGCTCTGGCTCAAGGAGAACATGCCGGTGGTGGAAAATCCGGTGATCGTCCACGGCGACTATCGCAGCGGCAATTTCATGTACAGCGACAACCAGCGCATCAACGCGATCCTCGACTGGGAGCTGTGCCACCTCGGCGACTTTCATGAGGACCTCGCCTACAACCGCTGCGAGTTGCTCGGTACCGC
Organism: Porticoccaceae bacterium; assembly: GCA_051306415.1. Lineage (GTDB taxonomy): Bacteria > Pseudomonadota > Gammaproteobacteria > Pseudomonadales > Porticoccaceae > CBDDRG01. Next base: position 762 of record JBPPNE010000313.1, on the reverse strand, counting down.
CGATGGCGCTGGCGGCACCCTCGCCTGCGGGCTGTTGCACTTCGAGGAGTTGCTGGAGAAATACCAGGCGTGCAGTGGCTTCGAGGTTCGCCGCGAGCGTCTGTTTTATTACGACGTCTTCACCCATTACAAAATGGCCGCGATCTCCGCCACCGGGCTGCGGGTCGCCCACGGCCGCAAAACCCATCTCGACGCGATGATGAATCTGATCGGTGGGCTCGGTTACTACGCCACCGCAAAGCTGCGCCAACTGCTGGACTCAGCGCCCTGATTTGCCCGCGATAGGCTTACCGCTACGCACCGTCCGGTGGTTAAGCGCGCAGCGAGCAACTCCGTAGCAAATCCGAGCCTGACCCTGACCTATCCCCACAAACACCTGATTGATTTTAGTGAGCTAACGAAGCTGTAGAAAAACCCGTTGCTGAGCGGCCAATGTGCCCGAAGAGGAATTTTTCGCGGGGCGACGGGTCGAGGAATCACCCGCCCATACACTGCTACCGGACCCTGGGCGTCCTGTAGCGGGGCCCTCGGACAAAGTCAGCGCTCCGCCTTGCCGGGCAGGCGTGCCGTCGCTCTCAGTGCGCATAGCCGTGATGGGCCAGTTGCTCGATGTTGTGCACCCGGCAATACAGCTTCCACCGGCCGTCCACCTTGTTGCGTCCGCGCCGGGTGAAGCGGTCCAGCCGCTGGTTACCGCGCAGGTTGCCAAACACCGGCTCGACGGTGGCGAAGCGCCGGGTGATCATCTGCCGGCCCGGCGGG
>JBPPNE010000312.1:0-6665 GCA_051306415.1 Porticoccaceae bacterium | reverse complement strand
TGGGCAGCCCGCTGGACTAAATTTAACGAGGGTCGCCTGCGAACTCGGCGGGTACGATCCCGAGGACAACTAACCACACAAAGATGTCCGCGCAAAGAATAACCAGCACGGGGGCAATACGATGGCTGCTGAACTCGAAATCAACCTGATCCGCCGCATCGCCATGGGCGACATCCTGCGCCGTCGCGCGGTGCGCAATGGCGACACCGAAGCCGTCGTCGAGTTTGTCGCTGGCCAGCGCAAGGCGCTCACTTTCCGGGAGTTCAATGCACTCGCCAATCGCTTCGTCCACGGCTTGCGCGAGCGGGGTATTCGCCAGGGCGACCGGGTCGCCATCCTGGGCGCGAATACCAGCGAGTTCCTGATTTGTCTGTGGGGCTGTTTCAAGGGCGGCTTCGTCGCGGTGCCGATCAACTATTTGCAAAATCCCGATGACGTTGCCTACAACATCGACCACTCCGGCGCCCGCGCGGTGTTTGCCGATGCCGCGCTGCATGGTCTGGTGGACAAGTGCACCGCGATCGAGCGCGAGTTCGTGTTTGGCACCCTGGCCGGCGCGGGCACCGACAAGCATCCGGCGCTAGCCGAACTGCTGACCGGTCAGCGCGCCGACGATATTGCCGACATCGTCATCCAGGACGATGACCTCGCGCAGATCATGTATACCAGCGGCACTACCGCGAAGCCCAAGGGCGTGATGCTCTCCCACAAAAACATCTATCTCGCCACTTTGAATGCGGTGATCAGCATTGGTGCCAACAAGGACGGCACCGCGCACCCGGCGGTACTGCCGCTGTTTCACATCACCGCGCTGATGTTCTCTCTGGTGGCGACGCACATGGGCACGAAAACCGTGCTGCAAAACGGCTTCAACCCCGACACGGTGCTCGCGTTGATCGAGTCGGAGAAACTGACTTTTGCGATTCTGCTGCCGCTGATGTGGAAGGCGATGCTGGGTTCTGCGCAACTGCCGACGCACGACTACAGCAGCCTGCGCCTCGGCATGTACGGCATGGCGCCGATGGACGCCCCCACGCTGAATAAACTCCGCGGGGTGTTCGGCTGTCCCTTTATCACCGGTTCGGGGCAGACCGAGATCGCCGCCGTCGCCACCGTGATGGATCCGGCCTGGGCGGAGGTCAAGGAAGGCAACATCTGGGGTGATGGCTCCATCCTCAGCGACCAGGCGGTGATGGACGACAACGGCCACCTGCTGCCGCCCCATGAAATCGGCGAAGTGGTCTGGCGCAGCCCGCAGGTGATGCTCGGTTACTATCGCAACGAAAGTGCAACCACCGAAGCCCAGGCCCACGGCTGGCACCACTCCGGCGACATCGGCTATCTCGACGACGACAACCAGTTCTGCTTTGTCGACCGCAAGAAGGACATCGTCAAATCCGGCGGCGAGAACGTCTCCTCGGTGAAGGTCGAGCGCACCATCCTCGCCTGCGAGGGCGTCGCCAATGTCGGCGTCATCGGCCTGCCCCACGATTACTGGGGCGAGGCGGTCACCGCCGTGGTCGCGGTCAAGCCCGGCACCGTCCCAGACGCAGAGGCGATTATCGCCCATTGCAAACAGGAACTCGGCGGCTTTGAAGTACCGAAGAAAGTGATTCTCCTCGACCAATTGCCGATGACAGCCACGGGAAAAGTAAAAAAACATCTGCTGCGCGTGGAGTACGCCGATCTGTACGCCGAGGAAAATAGCAAGCACCTGGGTGAGAAAAGCTGATACTGCAGGCTGACTGGTCCAGGAGCCCACGCGGCAAGAATAACAAGGGTTGGCGATAGTTCACCTGCGGGAGACGTGATCATGGAAAGCACAAAAATAAAGCAACGGCTGTTGATGCGCGGCAACCAGGGCGACGCGGTTTTCCGGCTCAAGAAGGCGCTCCGCGAAACCCTGGGTGAGGCAGCGCTTACCTACCCCGGACTTGCCGCCGGCGATGTCTTCGATGCCGATACTGAGGCCGCGTTGCGCGAGTGGCAGGCGAGCTCGGGGCTGGTCGCCGATGGCGTTGCCGGCCCGCGCGTTCAGGCCGCACTGAAAGTGGCGCCGCCCGCCCGCTTCTCTGTCAGCCTCAACATCGCCACCGTAAGCGCGCTATTCCCGTTCACCAAGCCCGCCAACATCGCCAGCAATCTGCCCTATGTGACGGCGGCCCTCGCCGCCTTCGGCCTGACCGATCCCGTCATGGTCGCCACCGCGCTCGGCACCGTTCGCGCCGAGACCGAGGGCTTTGTGCCCATCGCCGAGCTGCCTTCCCGCTTCAACACCTTGCCCGGTTTGCCTCCGTTTAGTGCCTACGAGTGCGGTACCAAGGTAGCTCAAGATCTCGGCAACAAGGAGCCCGGCGACGGTCGGCGCTTTTGCGGGCGGGGCTACGTGCAATTGACCGGGCGCGACAATTATCTGCGCTACGGCGCGGTTCTCGATATTCCGCTGGCCGACAACCCCGACTGGGCTTGCGCGCCGGAGATCGCCGCCTGTCTGCTCGCGGCCTTTCTGCACGAGAACAAGGACAAGCTGGCCAAGGCCCTGGCGAAAGCCGATTTGCGCGCCGCGCGCAAGGTCGTGAACGGCGGCAGTCACGGTCTCGATCGGTTCACCGATACCTTCACGAAAGCGCAAACAATCTGGGCCGTGCCGGTGCCGATGGCGGCGCGGGTGGGCGGAAAGCGCAAGGCGCCGGCTGTCCCAAGCCGCGCCAAGCTGGACGTCAACCAAGATCCCCAGGACCTGCGCGACCGCGCCTACACGCCGCCGCCGCGAAGCCTGCCGCAGGTCTTTCCCGGCGACGCGGATATCGCCCGCTTCCTCGGTGCCTATACCCGGGCCAAACTCATTCTCGACCAAGGCAAGGAAGGTGCCTGCGCCGGCTTCGGCCTCGCCTGCGTGATCAATTACCTGCGTTGGCGAGCCGCCGGCATGCCGGCGGCTTTCGCGCGGATCAGCCCACGCATGCTGTATCACTTCGCCCGCCGCTTTGACGAATACGAGGGGGAGAGCTACGAGGGCTCAAGCTGTCGCGGTGCGCTCAAAGGCTGGTATCACAACGGGGTGTGCGGGGAAGCCAAGTGGGACTACAAGCCCGGCGTCGACAATCTGCCGGTGGCGGGCTGGGACGCCGAGGCGATCGAGACGACCCTGGGGGTCTATTACCGGATCGAGAGCAAGGCGATCACCGATTTGCAGGCGGCGATTCAGGAAGTCGGCGCGATTTACGTGTCGGCGAATACCCATGCGGGTTGGGACGCGGTCGGCGGGAGCGCCAAAGCGCCCGCAGCCCACGCCGCTCTGCCAGTAATCGAATTTGACGGCGGGCAACCCCGCGGCGGCGGTCACGCCTTCGCGTTGGTCGGCTTCAACCGCGTCGGCTTCGTCATTCAGAATTCCTGGGGCCAGAACTGGGGAGCGGGGGGCTTCGCGGTGATCGGCTATGCCGACTGGCTGGCGAACGGCATGGATGCCTGGGTCGCCGCGCTCGGTGTGCCCGGCGTCGTCGCCGGGCGGTTCGCGACCGGCGCCACCGCCGCCAGTCGCGCTGCCGCCGCACCCGCCGACTGGTGGAGCGAAGAAACCGCGTACCAGCACAGCATCGTGCTCGGCAACAACGGTTGCGTGAATCATTTCGACACCGTGGATGGCGTCAACCGCACCCTGCACCATCAGGCTGCGGTGCTGCCGGACGCCTGGTTTCGGACATCCGGCCACGACCGCAAACGCCTGGTTCTCTACGCTCACGGCGGCCTCAACAGCGAAGCGGATGCGATCAAGCGCGCCCGCGCAATGGGCCGCTACTTCCTTGCCAACGGTTGCTACCCTTTTTTCCTGGTGTGGAAAAGCGGCCTGTTTGAGTCCATCGGCAACGCGCTCGCCGACAAGGCCCCCGGTGCCGCGCAGAGAGTCCGCGGCATCGCCGACGCCCTCACTGATCCCCTTGTCGAAAAGACCGTCGGCCGCTACGCCGCGCGTCCATTGTGGAGCGAAATGAAGGAAAACGCCGAACTGGCCGCGGACAGCGGGCGCGGCGGGGATTTGCTGAGCGATGCATTTAGCGCGCTGGCAAGCAGTTGGGGCGACCGCTTCGAATTGCACCTGGTCGGTCATTCCGCCGGTTCCATCGCGCTCGGTTGGTTGCTGGCCAATTTCGCACGCAAGGACCTCGTCAGTTACGTCAAGTCGGTGCATCTGTATGCGCCAGCCTGCACGGTCGCGTTTGCCAACCGCCGCTACGCGCCCTATCCGGCGATCATGGACAACCTCTACCTCGATATCCTCTCGGATCGTCGCGAGCAGGAAGACAGCGTCGCGTACATCTATCACAAATCGCTGTTGTACCTGGTTTCCAACGCGCTCGAGGCCGACAAGCGCATACCGATCCTCGGCTTGGCCAATGTTTTCGATGCCGGCTACAGCGGGTGGGACGGCTCATCCACGACCGGGGAAACGCTGGCCAATTGGCGCAACGCGCGCGAGGTTCACCGCCTCGACAAGCGCCTGACCCTTCACGATAACGACAGATATTTTTCCCGGCGTGGCGCCAATGCGCAGGACAAGCTCGATCGCGCCGCTCACGGCGGTTTCGACAACAATGTCGAGGTGATCGGCAAAACCCTCGAGCGCATCACTGGCGCGGTGCTGGGGTTGCCGGTCACCGATCTGGTTGGGTTTTAGCTGGCCGTCGAGAGGCCTGGCGACGAACCCGGAGAACATCGCATGGCCAGCGAACACGAGGTCAAGCTGATCCGGCGCCGCGCGAACAGGTGCCGACATGGCGGCTTCTAACGTAGTGACCGCAAGAGTAGGCGGGAGGTCCTTCGGAAGAAGCGGCGGGCAGCGTCTAAGGCCAGTTGTGGATGTTGACCCGCGGCTTCGAATTGGCCGAAGGTCTAGGGACGAGGACCGAAACTACAAGCCTGATCGAGATTCGCGAGATGGGCTTCTATCTGCCGCAAGCGATTACCGGGGCTGGGATGCGTGCTCGCGAATTCCGGTTGGCGTGAGCCGCCGCTAGCCTCCGAGAGTATCCGCATCACGTCGGTAAGCGCACGAGGATCGTATTTGGCCTGGGCCATCAAACACACGCCAAAGCGATCGGACTCGAGTTCATCGTCGCGTCCGTATTTCATGTTGATAAGGCCGCCGACCATCTCCGCGACTCTCGCCATCTCGTAGGAGCCGGCGCCCATCACGACCGCGCCGGTCAAGCCGGACGTCAGCTCCTGTTTCGCCATGTGCTCCGCGCTGTGCCGCGCGATGACATGGCCCACCTCGTGGCTCAGCACACCGGCCAGCTGATCCTCCGATTCTAGGCGCGTGAGTAGGGCAAGCGTGATGAAAATCTGTCCGCCGGGCAGCGCGAACGCGTTGACCGTGCGATCGTCCGCCAGCACATGGAAGTCGAACGGATAGCCACTGTTGACGGCGATGCTCTCGGCAACGATCCGTTGACCGACGCGCTTGACCAGATTTTGAACCTTGGCTTCGCCGACCACCCCGCCGAACTGCTGAGCCATCTCGGGCGCCGACTGTAGACCCAGCGCGATTTCCTGCGCTTGATTCAAACCGACGTGCTGTTTTTCGCCGGTAATCGAGTTGACTGATTGCTTGCCGAGATAGGAAAAGAAAGAAAATCCCGCAATCGCCAGCATTATCAATAGGCGTATTTTCAAGTTACCGTTCAGCATCGTGCGTCCCTCATCCCGCCTCAGCGATGATCGCGTTCCAGAGCTTCATAAAGACCGCCGGCGACGGCGCCGAAAACGATATGGCTAACGGCCATCAGCCAGCTCCGCAGGGCCGCAAAACCGGGGATGAAATCCGCTACGAAGTAGTAGGTGATGGCGTATAGGGCGAGCCCGAACAGCGCGCCGCCGAAGATCCCCACCAAGATCCCCCAGCGATGAAGGCAGAACGCGATGAGGCAGGTAAAGCCCACCGCCAACACGAGATGCACGCCAAGACCCGTCATAAGCACACTGCCGCCGAGTCCGACCGCGGGCGGCATGACGCCAGGCCCGAGCACCAAGGCGGCAGCCAGCTGTAACGGGAGTTGCGCATTCCCCAGCAATTGGCCCGTAAGCGCCATGTTCACCATTAAAAACACGAGCCCGGCAATAACACCGACGACTACTGCCGCACGCCAATCGGCGCTTCGCGGTGATTTCGTCAAAGTTTGCATTCTCCACTCCGATTTTGGCCCACCGCCGGCGCCCAGAGCCTGTCGCTAGGCCGCCTCGATCCGAATCAAGGCGCCGAAGGCGTCTTCGCGAGGGACTTCCAACACATTGGAGTTATCCTCGGCCGGGCTGACCTTGATCCCGTGGCCGGCCAGGGATTTAGCCGTTGCCTGTAGATCCAGCGATTTCAGTACAAGGGCATACATGCCTTCTCTTTTTTCTTGTAGATGTCGCTCGATGGCGCTGGCGAAGGTGCGGGATGCATCCTTGACGGCCACCAGCTCGATGGCGCCTCCGGTCGGCGGCCGACAGATGGCCGAATGGACACCGCGCTCGGTGTCTTCGACGATGCTTTCGATCGGCAGCTTGAACTGACCGCCGTAGACCTTTACCGCGTGCTCAATATCTTCGACCGCCACAACGACTCGGGTGATGCCGGATAAACGCGGCGCACGGTCGTCGAGCTCACGCTTGTACTGGCC
>JBPPNE010000311.1:0-2108 GCA_051306415.1 Porticoccaceae bacterium | reverse complement strand
CTGTCAAAGAACTGGATCGCCGCCTCAAGCAGGGATTCAAGGGCGTATTCCTGCCGCCGGAGCGGGTCGACGGCAAAGGTTTCTCGCATCCCCATTTCGATCCCCTGTGGGCGCGGATCGAAGAGGCGGGTGTGCCCCTGCTAGCCCATGTGATCGTGCGCACGCGACGCCTGGTAACCGGGTTTGCCGGCGACTGGTACGACCGCCCCGCCAACACCACGTTCACTTTTGCGCTGGGCGCGACTTCCCAGGTCATGCCGGCGTTGATGGCCATGGTGGTGGACGGCCTATTCGATAAATTCCCCCGCTTGAAGGTGTTGGCGATCGAAGCCGGCTGCGGCTGGGCCGCCTACGCGATGGATCGCCTCGATGAGAAATACCAGCATTTCAAATATGCCTCGCCACTCAAGCTGGAAAAGCCCAGCGACTATTTTCGCCGCAACCTGTGGTTTGTCGCCGAACCGGGGGAGCGCACGATTGGCGCCATGCTCGATCTGGTCGGCGAGGATCGCATTCTCTGGGGATCGGATTACCCCCACGTGGATTCTCACTTGGACGCGGCGAAACAGATTCGCGCCGCGATCAGCCATCTGCCGGACTACCGACAGCGTGCAGTGCTCGGCGAGAATGCTCGGCGGCTGTTTCAAATTGACCACTGAACCCGCGCAAAGGATTCTGCGCGCAAGGGTGATGGCTGAATCCTGCGCCGCGATCAAAACCATGCAAAAAAGCACTATCAACCATTGACCGGGGGTTAACGAGAATGAGCGCAACAACTACAGCCACACTGACCGGTAAGGTCGCACTTATTACGGGTTCAGGTTCCGGCATCGGCCGCCAGGCGGCGCTGATTTTTGCCCGTGAAGGCGCCAGCGTGGTGGTGTCCGATGTCAATGTCAGTGGCGGTGAGGAGACCGTAAAACTGATCCAGCAGGCCGGTGGCACAGCGACCTTCGTGCGCTGCGATGTCGCCAAGGGACCAGAGGTCGAGAACCTGGTGAAGCAGGCGGTGGCCACTTACGGCAAGCTCGATGCCGCGTTCAACAATGCCGGTGTCGAGGGCGATACCCGCGCCACTACGATTACCTGCACCGAGGAGAATTTCGATCTCAACATCAACGTCAACCTGAAGGGTGTGTGGTGGTGCATGAAGTACGAGATCGAGCAGTTCCTGCGCCAAGGTTCGTCGGGCGCCATCGTCAACACGTCGTCGCTCGCCGGGCTTGTCGGCGTGCGCCGGGGCAACGCCTATGTTGCGGCCAAGCACGGTGTAATCGGTCTGACCAAGTCCGCCGCCCTCGAATTTGCCAAGCAGAACATTCGCGTCAACGCGGTGTGCCCGGGCGCGATCGAGACGCCGATGCTGAATCGCATCGTCGGCGGTTCCGAGAAGGGCTACGAGATGATGCGGCGGATGGAACCGGTCGGTCGCCTGGGCAAGCCCTCGGAGATCGCCGAGGCAGCGGCTTGGCTGTGTTCCGACCGCGCCTCTTTTGTCACCGGTTTGTCCATGTCTGTCGATGGCGGTTCGTTTGCCCAGTGAGTCAATGCTTGTTGTGTCAAAGCATCTGTTGATTTCTATAACGGTAATGTGAGGATTGCACCATGAAACACGTATTGGACGGCTACAAAGTACTGGATCTGACGCAATTTCTGGCCGGCCCGGCGGCGACCCGGGTGATGGTCGAGGCGGGCGCCGAGGTGATCAAGGTGGAATGGCCGGGCGGCGATCCCAGCCGTAAATTTCCGTTTCTCGGCAAGGATGGCCGTAGCGCCTACTATGTGCAGCAGAACCGCGGCAAGCGCAGTATTGCGGTGGACCTGAAGACGCCCGAGGGCGTCGCCATTGTCAAGGAACTGGCTGCGCAGAGCGATGTGTTGATCGAGAATTTCGCCCCCGGCGTGATGGACCGGCTTGGGCTCAGCTATGCTGCGATCAAGGCGGTGAACCCGAAGATCGTGATGTGCTCGGTCTCCGCCTTCGGCCAGACCGGGCCGCTTGCTCATCTGCCGGGCTTTGACAACATCGGCCAGGCGTATTCGGGCATCACCAGCATGATTGGCGATCCGGGAAAGCCGCCGGCGTTTCCGATGGCCGCTATCGGCGA
>JBPPNE010000310.1:0-4430 GCA_051306415.1 Porticoccaceae bacterium | reverse complement strand
GGCGCTGGCCGCGGGCACCGATGCGGCGGGTAACCACCAGACCGGCATGCTCGAACACCTGCGCAAGCGCATGATCTTCGATGTCACCTGCGCCGATATCGCCGAGGCGGTCGCGTTTTTTGCGAGCCCGGTGTCGGACGTGATCACTGGCCAGACGCTGAGTGTCAACGGGGGTTTGTCGACGCCGGGTTGACCAGTCGCCAGACCTCATCTATCGGAGAAGCTATGTCGGAGTCAACAGCAGCGCTGCCGTCGCGGCTATCGTTCAGGGGCGTCGGGCCACTACTGGGCCTCGCCTTGTTTGCCATCGCCCTCGCTGTCGTCCACCGCGAGCTCGACGAATATCACTATGCCGATGTAATGGCGGCGGTAGTGAAAGTGCCCTGGCCGGTGCTGCTGCTTGGCGTCCTGGCAACACTGGTCAACTATGTTACGTTGACCGCTTACGACTTTCTGGCATTGCGGCATCTGGGAAAATCGCTGCCCATCGGTCGGGTTCTCGTCGCCTCTCTGGTGGGGTTCGCGGTTAGCAACAACACCGGGCACGCGCTGATTGCCGGCACCTCCATACGTTACCGCTTTTATCGGGCCTTCGGTCTTTCCGCACCGGATCTGATGCAGCTTGCGTTCGTGCTCAGTATCACCTATCTGCTCGGCGTGACCACGCTGGTGGCGGGCGTTCTTTTGCTGCCGCCCCAGCTCACCGCTGATATCCCCGGTGGCAATTTGTTGATTCAGGGTGTGCAGTTTACGGCTCTCACGGTTGTTGATCTACTGGGCGGCGGTGGTGACCCGTCGGCAGCCATTCCAGTTGCGCGGCTACCAATTTTCGCTGCCATCGCCGATGACTACGCTAGCGCAAACCCTGGTGGGCGGGATCGACCTGACGCTGGCGTCGCTGACCCTGTATATCTTCCTGAGCCAGCAGGTCGATCTGCCCTTCGGTCATTTTCTCGCCCTTTATCTGTTGGCGCAGATCGCGGGTCTGTACAGCCAGGTACCCGGTGGCGTCGGCGTTTTTGAAGGCGTATTCGTGCTGCTGGCGCGTGGTGCGGTACCGACGGATGTCATGGTGGCGTCGCTCGCACTGTATCGCGTCGTGTATTTTTTTCTGCCGCTGGCAGTTGCGGGTGCGGGCCTGCTGGCGTTCGAAGTCTGGCAGCAGCGCGGTGCGGTGCGGCAGCGTGGGGAGCTAGTTACCTCCGTGTTGACATCACTGCTTGGTCGCAGCGTGCCGCAGATATTTTCGCTGTTGTTGCTGATCGCCGGCGCCATCTTGCTGTTCTCCGGCGCCACGCCCGCGGACAGAGACGCCATGGCGTGGTTGCGCGAAATAATGCCGCTACCGGTGATGGAGATTTCGCACCTGCTCGGTAGCCTGGTCGGCCTGCTGCTACTTTTTCTGGCCAGGGGCGTGTGGTTGCGGCTTGAGATTGCCTATCCGGCATCGGTCGGGTTGCTGATCTTCGGCATTTTGTTCTCCCTGCTGAAGGGTTTTGACTGGCAGGAGGCGACGATCCTGTCGACGATGTTGCTGCTATTCGTGCCGACGCGGCGGTATTTTTACCGCGACTCCGCGCTGGTGGATATGCCGTTTACGCTGCCCTGGTTTGCCCTCATTGGGTTGATTTTGGGCGCGAGTGTCTGGCTCGGGTTTTTTTCCTATAAGCACGTCGAGTACGCCGATACCCTGTGGGGGGAGTTTTCCCATCGCGGCGATGCATCGCGATTCCTGCGCTCGCTGGTAACCCTCGGCGGTTGCGTGGTCGCCTTTGGCCTTTATCGTCTGCTGCGGGTGGCACCGCCGCCCGCGCCAGGCGCGGATCAAGACGACCGACAGGCAATTCTCGCCGTCGTGCGGAGCGCATCCCAAACGGATGGTTATCTGGCTCTGCTGGGCGACAAGACCATTCTATGGAGCCATTCACGCAACGCGTTCCTGATGTATCGGGTGACCCGCCAATACTGGATCGCGATGGGTGATCCAGTTGGTGACAGTGACGAGCATGAGGGTTTGGTCTGGCGTTTTCGTGAACTGGCCGACCGCCACGGTGCCCGGGTGGTGTTCTATCAGGTGTCGAAACACCACTTGCCTCTGTATCTGGACATGGGGCTGATTCTGTTCAAACTTGGCGAAGAGGCGCTGGTGCCGCTAGCCGGGTTCAGCCTTCAGGGTAACCGGCGCAGCGGATTTCGCCATGCGGTCAACCGGGTAGCGAAGCTCGGTGTCGTCTTTCGCGTGCTTGATCACGATGAGGTCGCCGCCCGCATGGAAGAGCTGAAGGCCATATCCGATGACTGGCTGGAGACCAAAGCGGTACGCGAAAAGCAGTTTTCCTTGGGCTTTTTCTCAGAGCCTTATCTGCGGCTGACCCGCATCGTGGTGGCTGAACTGGACGGTAGAATCCATGCCTTTGCCAACCTCTGGGAAACCGATGACCGGAACGAATTTTCCATGGATCTGATGCGTCACGATGAAGATGCACCCCCCGGCATCATGGATTACCTTTTTATTCAGCTCATGCTGTGGGGCAGGGAGGCCGGTTATCAGTTGTTCAATCTGGGCATGGCGCCGCTGGCAGGCTTGGAAACCCATGCGCTGGCGCCACTGTGGCACCGGATCGGCAACCTGATTTTCAAGCACGGTGGCGATTTCTACAATTTTGATGGCCTGCACGCCTACAAGGAGAAATTCGACCCGATCTGGGAGCCGCGCTACCTCGCGGCGCCACCCGGTCTGAGCATGCCGCTCGCGCTGTTGACCGTCACCCGCCTGATTGCCGGCGGCCGTATTATTGGAATATTTCGCAAATGACCCCGCTTTTTCGCGCCATTCTGATCTTTTTCATCTCCCACTCCCTACCGTCGATGGCAGACACCGAAATCAAGGAAGAAGTCCTGCCCTATGGCAAGTTCGGCGATCTCCATCTTTACCAAAGCGTGCCCGCGCCGGAACGGTTGATCATTCTGGTGTCCGGCGATGGCGCCTGGAACGGCGATGCCATCGAGATGTCCCGCCTGGCGGCGGAAAAGACCGGCGCCCTGGTGGTCGGCATCGATATCACTCACTATCTGGTGGCGCTGGAGGAAGCGCCGGGGCAGTGCTTCTATCCGGCCGGTGAATTCGAGAGCCTCAGTCACCAGTTGCAGACCCGGCAACAGTTCGCCCACTATGTGCCGCCGATGCTGGTCGGCTATTCCTCCGGCGGCACCCTGGTTCATATCATCCTGGCGCAGGCGCCCGACAACACCTTTGCCGGTGGCATGAGCTTGGGCTTTTGCCCGGATCTGACGCTGAATCAGCCACCCTGCAAAGGGCTGGGCCGGATGACGTTTGCAGTCAATCCAACGGATCCGAAAAACTACCTCCTCGACCCGGTGCCGCTGGCGGCGCCCTGGGTCGCGTTACAGGGCGCCATCGACCCCTGGTGCGGCGTTCTCAAGGCGGAACCCTTTGCCAGTGCCGCCGGCAACGGCCGCACTGTCGTCGTCCCCGGCGAAGATCATTATTTTGCCGATCCCGCGGACTGGCTGGGCGCGTTCGAACAAGCCTATCGGGAGCTGTCGCGGGCTTTTGATGAGCGCACCGCCCTGGCGAATACCGGGCCACTGGGTGATCTGCCGTTGATCGAGTTGCCGGTCGAGCACTCCAGTGTCGATTATCTCGCGGTGATTATCTCCGGTGACGGCGGTTGGGCGAGCCTCGACAAAAGTCTTGGCGAAGCCCTCAACGCCAACGGCGTTGGCGTTGAGGGCTCAATGCCTTGCAGTACTTCTGGGGCGCCAAGGATCCCGAGGGCGCCGGCCGCGATCTTGGCCGCATCATCGCCTACTACAGCGAAGCCTGGCACAAACCCAAGGTGGCGCTGGTGGGCTATTCCCTCGGTGCCGACGTGCTGCCGTTCATAATCAACCGGCTGCCGGCGGAACAGCGCAAGCAGGTGGTCGCGACGGCGCTCATCGGTGCGAGCACGGCGGTCGATTTTCAGTTTCACGTTGGCGACTGGTTTGGCGACGATGGCGGTGCCTTGCCGGTGCTGCCCGAGGCCAATCGCCTCGGCAATCAGCATCTGCTCTGTGTGTATGGTACTGACGAGGCCGGCGACAGCCTCTGCCCGCTACTCGATCAGCGGAAATTCAGGGTGGCGGCACTGCCCGGCGGGCACCACTTTGGCGGCGATTATCAGGGTCTGGCCACGCTCATCATGCAGCACGCGAGGTCGCCGATGGATGGCGGCGGTGCCCATGCCCGTCCGTGAACCGGGGCTTAGGCGCTGGCGTTCGCCTGTCCGAGTTGTCGACACACCGCGTGGCGAAAGCAACTGGTGGCGTGATCGTTGACCATGCCCATGGCCTGCATGTGGGCGTAGCAGATAGTGGAGCCAAAGAAACGCACGCCGCGTTTTTTCAGATCCGCGCTGATAGCGTCG
>JBPPNE010000309.1:0-21818 GCA_051306415.1 Porticoccaceae bacterium | reverse complement strand
TTCGTGTTCGCGCCACCGGCGATTGCGATGGCCATCGGCGCCTATCTCAATGTGCAGTTTCCGGCGCTGGACCCCAAGCACGCGGCGGTGGGCGCCTATGTGATTTTCGTCACCCTGAATATTCTCGGGGTGGCGATCGCTGCGACCTTCGAACTGGTGGTGACGCTGCTCGCGGTGGGTGAATTGCTGGTGTTCATGGGCGTGGTGGCACCGGGGTTCAGCTTCAGCAACTTTGTGCTGAATGGTTGGGCCGGCAGCAATGCGTTCAGCGGTGCGGCGGTCTCGGGCATCTTTGCCGCGATTCCGTTTGCGATCTGGTTCTTTCTCGCCATCGAGGGCGCGGCGATGGCGGCGGAGGAAGCCAAGGACCCGAAGCGCACCATTCCCAAGGCCTATATCAGCGGTATTCTGACGCTGGTGTTTCTCGCCCTCGGCGTGATGATTCTGGCCGGCGGCGTCGGCGACTGGACCGCGCTGGCGGGTATCAACGACCCACTGCCGCAGGCGATGAAAATGGTGGTCGGCGACAGCTCCGGCTGGCTGCACATGCTGGTGTGGATCGGCCTGTTTGGCCTGGTGGCGAGCTTTCACGGCATCATCCTCGGCTATTCGCGGCAGTTCTTTGCGCTGGCGCGAGCGGGCTATCTGCCGAAGAGTCTGGCGAAGCTGTCACGCTTCCAGACGCCACATCGAGCAATCATCGCCGGCGGTGTGATCGGCATCATCGCGATCTACAGCGACAGCCTGATCACCTTCGGTGTCATGACGTTGACGGCCGCGATGATCACCATGTCAGTCTTTGGCGCGATCACCATGTACATCATGAGTATGCTCAGCCTGTTCGCATTGCGCCGCAGCGAGCCCGGGCTGGAGCGCAGCTTCGTGGCGCCGGGCTATCCGCTGGTGCCCGCCATTGCGCTGGGGTTGGCGCTGCTATGCCTGGTCGCGATGTTCTGGTTCAATCTCCAGATCGGGCTGATCTTTATCGGCTTCCTGGCAGTGGGTTTTGGTTATTTTCAGGTCACCGGCCACCACCGCGCCGCCGCCCCGGCCGATGCGCTGCTAGCCAGAACCGCGCCCTGACGTGACTTTACGGGATCCCACACGATGTCGTACCAGACCAGCGTCGGCATCCGCAATTATCGCTTCGACGATCTGCGCACGCTGCTCGCCAAGGCGAGCCCGGCCCGTTCCGGCGATACGCTGGCGGGCGTCGGCGCGAACAGCCGCGAGGAGTGCATGGCGGCGCGGCTGGCTCTGGCAGAAGTGCCGCTCCAGCGTTTTCTCGATGAAGTCGTCATTCCCTATGAAGCGGACGAGGTCACACGGCTGATTATCGACAGCCACGACGCGCGCGCCTTCGCCCCCCTCCGCCATTTGGCCGTCGGTGACTTTCGCGACTGGCTGCTGCTCGACAGCACCGACAGCGCGACGCTGACCGCGGTCGCGCCCGGTATCACCCCGGAAATGGCGGCGGCGGTCAGCAAGCTGATGCGCAACCAGGATCTGATTCTGGCGGCAAAAAAGTGTTCGGTGATCACGCGCTTTCGCAACACCATCGGTCTGCCCGGCCATCTGTCGGTGCGCCTGCAACCCAACCATCCCACCGATGATGTGCGCGGCATCGCGGGGAGCCTGCTCGATGGTCTGCTCTACGGTTGCGGCGATGCCACCGTCGGCATCAATCCGGCCAGCGATGCGCTGCCAACCTTGGCGCGGCTGTGGCGGATGCTGGACGAGGTGCGCGAGCGTTTCGCGATACCCATGCAGAGTTGCGTGCTCACCCATGTCACCACGCAAATTCAGGCGATCGAGCAGGGGTTGCCGGTGGATCTGGTGTTCCAGTCCATCGCCGGTACCGAGCAGGCGAACAAGAGTTTTGGCATTTCGCTGGCGCTGCTGCGCGAGGCCCACGACGCCGCCTTGGGTCTAAAGCGGGGCACGATTGGCGACAATGTCATGTATTTCGAGACCGGCCAGGGCAGCGCGCTGTCGGCCAATGCGCACCACGGCGTCGATCAGCAAACCTGCGAAACCCGTGCCTACGCCGTCGCCCGCGCCTTCCGGCCGCTGCTGGTCAACACCGTGGTCGGCTTTATCGGCCCGGAATATCTGTACGACGGTAAGCAGATTATCCGCGCCGGGCTCGAAGACCATTTTTGCGGCAAGCTGCTGGGGCTGCCGATGGGCTGCGATGTCTGCTACACCAACCATGCCGAGGCCGATCAGGACGACATGGATACGCTGCTGACACTGCTCGGCACCGCCGGCGTCACCTTCATCATGGGCGTGCCCGGCGCCGACGACATCATGCTCAACTACCAGAGCAGTTCCTTTCACGATGGGCTCTATCTGCGCGAGCTGCTGGGCCTCAGGCGGGCACCGGAGTTCGACGCCTGGCTGCGCGCGATGGAGATCACCACCACTGCCGGCAAGCCGCGGGAAATCGGCGCAGGTCATCAACTGCTGCGGGGCTTGCCCCAGTTAGCGGAGGGCGTTTGAAACCGCCCCGGCTTGCGCATAACGATCCTTGGGAGGAGTTGCGTGTCTACACCTCGGCGCGCATTGCGCTCGGCCGGGTCGGCTCCAGCCTGCCGACCACGGAAGTGTTGCGCTTTGGCCTCGACCATGCCCAGGCCTGCGATGCGGTGCACCATCCACTGGACGTGGAAGCCTTGCAGATTGAACTGGAAGCGGCCGGCTTTGAGGTACTGCACGTGGCGAGCCAGGCGCCGGATCGCCACAGTTATCTGCTCCGCCCCGATCTCGGTCGCCGGCTGACAACGGCATCGCGCGCGCTGCTTCAGCAGCGGCGTTCCGACCCTGATTTTGCCGTGGTCATCGCCGACGGACTATCAGCCATCGCGATCCAACGTCATGCGCCGCCGCTGTTGCAGGAATTTTGTGGGCGTCTTGCTGTCAACTCCGACAGCGTACCGGTGATAGTGGCGGAGCAGGGTCGGGTGGCGCTGGGTGATGACATCGGCGAGGCATTGAGCGCGCGTCTGGTGATAGTGCTGATCGGTGAGCGCCCCGGTCTGACCGCGCCGGACAGTCTCGGCATCTACCTGACCTTTGCGCCCAGGGTCGGGCGCATGGACAGCGAGCGCAACTGCATATCCAACGTTCGCCCGCAGGGATTGGCCTATACGCTTGCCGCCGACCGACTCGCCTATCTGGTGCGGGAGTCACTGCGGCGGCAGCTCTCAGGTATCGCGCTCAAGGATGACAGTTTGGCCAGCGGCCGCTTGCTGGCCACCGGTGAGACGCCCGCGGCGCCGGCCCCAGACGAGCCGACACCTACAGGCAGAACCGTGCTGCCGAAATTGAGCCCACTCCATCCGGAACAGTTCCAATCCGGCAAATGAACGACCGCATTGCGCGCCGTCGACGACGTGCTCGCCCCAGCTTATCAGACGCTAAACAGCAAAGAGGTTCACCATGCAGATCCAACTAGGTTACGAATTGATCTACGACTGCCCGCAACCCACACCGATAATCGTCACCCTGAGCATCCACTTCACCCGGGTCTCCGACATCGTGATTCCCGACCATCTGATCACCAGCCCGTCCATCCCGCTCACCGCCTACCGCGACGGCTTTGGCAACTGGTGCAGTCGCATCGTCGCGCCTCCCGGCGAGCTGCGGCTGTCCACCAATGCGGTCATCAACGACAGCGGCGAGCCGGACCCGGTCGTGGGTTCCGCCCAACAGCATCCGGTGCAGAATCTCCCCGAGGAAACCCTGGTGTTCCTGCTCGGCAGTCGCTATTGCGAGACCGATCAGTTGTCGGAGGTGGCCTGGAGCCTGTTTGACAAGGTCCCAACCGGCTGGTGGCGCGTGCAGGCGATCTGCGACTTCGTCCACCGCCACATCCAGTTTGGCTACGAGCACGCCCGTCCCACCAAAACCGCTTGGGAAGCCTTCAACGAGCGCGCCGGCGTGTGCCGGGATTTCACCCATCTGGCCATCGCTTTCTGCCGCTGCATGAATATTCCGGCGCGCTATTGCACCGGTTATCTCAGTGACATTGGCCTGCCGCCACCCTACGCGCCGATGGATTTCGCCGCCTGGATGGAAGTCTACCTGGGCGGTCAATGGCACACCTTCGATCCACGCAACAATACACCGCGCAGAGGTCGCGTGTTGATTGCGCGCGGTCGCGACGCCGCCGATGTCGCATTAACCAGCACCTTCGGTCCGAACACGCTGAAGAGCTTCCGGGTGTGGACCGACGAAGTTAAAACCATTCCGCAAAACAGCTAGACGCTCAAGCATCAAAAAAGTCGCGCGATCACGCACTGTCCGGCGGGCGCTACCAGTCGTCAACTATCTGCTGTCGCAAGTTCAATAGGGCCAACGTTACTGACTGTGAAACGAACATCCGTTTTCACACCGAGCTGTGTGGCCGGCTTGATTTACGACCGGTGCGCGACCACGCATTCGTCAAGAAATTGCAGCGCGGCATGGGCAAAGGCCCACATGTTGGCCTCTCGGTCGCTGTTGCCGGTGACGATGGTGAGGCAACTTTCCACCGGGCCCGACACCGCAAAGCAGGCATGCCCTGGCGGATCGCCATAGGGGTTGCCGGTCGGCCCGGTGGCCCCAGTCTCGGCCAGCGCCCAGGTGCAGTTCAGTTTCTCGCGCAGGGTCCGGGCACAGAGGATAGCGTAGGCCTCGGTGGCCCCGCGTATGCCCGCCATGTCAGCCTCGGAGATACCCAGCAGTTCGCGGCGGGCGTCGAGCGTGTAGACCACGGCGCCGCCGACGAAATAGCTCGACGCGTTGGGAATCGATACCAGCGCGGCGGCGATCAGGCCGCCGGCGGCGGATTCGCACACCCCGATGCTGTGGCCAGCGGCCTTCAGGTGATGGGCCACGGGCAGCGCCAGGGCGGTCAGGGCATTGGCGGTTGCAGTGTTCATGAGGTTATCTCCGGGTTGTGGCAAGGGCGGCTGCGGCAATGGGGCTGTGGCAAATGCATCGAAATGATAGCTCGCGAAAGTATGACCTGAGCCGATGGTAGCAGAGCATAATTCGAGGGTTTGCTGTTACCACCAGGCGATAAGCAATCCCAGTACGGATGAAAGCAGCATCGGCCCGACAACCCAGGCGGCCAGGGATAAACCACCAATGGCGCCAGCCATCGCCACCTTCACCAGATTGTTGACCGCGGCCGCCAGGACGATGCCAACTATTGCCGTGTGCGCGTTCAAGCCCTGTTGAGAGAGCCGTGTCAGCGACAGCGTGATGGCATCGACGTCGCCGACGCCGGATAGCGCGGCCAGAAGATAGATGCCGCGATCACCCATCCAGCTTTTCATCATCTCGGTCGCCACCAGCACCAGTACCAGCAGCACTGCGAACCCGAATGCGGATTTCAGATCGAGGGGGTTTTGGTGGCTGTCGAGTCGCTTGATCGGCGCGATCCGGCGCTGGCGCCACCAGATCACCAGTGCGGGTACCATTAGCGCCAGCATCATCGTCAGCAGTGGGATGGCCAACTCCGGCAGCAGTGCGCGATTGATCAGCACGCAATAGATCAGCATCCGCGGAAACATGACGGCGCAGCCCAGCAGCAGGCCAGCGCCCAGAAGCCGGCGCAGATCCGCGTTGTCCCGCGCCAGACGAGAGAAATGCAAGGTCAGCGCGGTGGAGGAGCTCAGGCCCGCAAACAGGCTGGTGAACAGGATGCCCTTCTCGGTACCGCCCCAGCGGATTGCAAAATAGCCGACAAAAGAGATCGACGCGATCAACACCACCATCCACCAGACCTCGTAGGGGTTGACCGCCCCGCTGGGGCCAAAGCCCTGGTTTGGCAGCAGCGGCAATATCACCACCGAAATCAGCAGCAGCTTCAGGCCGGCATCGAGCTCATTGTCGCGGAGCTTGCGCAGCGCGCCGTGAATTTCCTCCTTGTTGTCGAGAACCAGCGCGGTGATGACCGCTGCGGTAGCGGCGATCGCGATCTGCCCCAGCACCGCCAATGCGCCGAAAACGAAGGTCAATAGCAAGCCCACCGCGCCGGTAATGCTGTAATCCTTGTGTTCAGCGGCCTGCGCGCGGTAACCGGCAACGGCAAGAACTGTCACGCTGACGAGGGAAAGGTTGAACGCCCACGAGCCCAGTTGATGGCTTAACGCCACGCTCAAGCCCCCGAAAAGGCCTACCAGCGCATGGGTTCTGATACCCGCCACGCGTTGCCCCGACTCCCGCTCGCGGTATTGCCAGCCGCGCTGGATGCCGATCAGTGCGCCGAGGGCGAAGGCCACGGCAAGCCCCAGCGCGAGCTGGTCATCACTGCTGAGCGCATCCGCGCTCAAGGTATCTTTCACGTTTTCCACGTCGATATCCGTTATGGCTAGTGTGGTGCGGTCATTACAATTCCAGCATCTTTGGCGCGATTTGGCGCTGAATTGGGTAAATGGTACAGCGTCGGCTCGTGCCTGGAACTTGTTTGGCAACACCTCCACCGGATAGTGGTGCCCTGCCGGCCATCTGCGATTCTGTCCATCGCCATATTGCTTTTGGCTACGACCACACTCGCCTGACCAGGACCGCCTCGGAATACTTAACGAGCGCGCCGGTGTTTTAGTGATTTCACCCGCTTGGTCATCGCTTTCTGCGGCCGCACAAATATTCCGGCGCGGTATTGCACCTGCCATCTCACTGAAAAGGGACTACTGCAACAGCCTTAGTTAACCCTCCGTAAGCCTCGACATTGCGGAAAAGCGGTGCATCCCCAGAACGCGTTGCTCGCATTGGCACCCTTGCGAGCGATGCGATTCACCATCGCGCCACCGCAGCGAGGACAGGATGGATCGCCAGCGGACCTGGAGGGGCGAGGAGACTCCAACGAGCTGGGTTCGCGAAGTGGTGCTGTAGCCGGGCGCGCGACGCGGGCTTTTTCGATCATCGCCGCGAGGGCTTTGCCATCGACCAGCTCGATGTTCTGCCCGCGGACGAAATCCGTTGCGGCCGCCGTGAAGGTGCCGGAGGTGACGACGAAGCCACCGCTTGCGCCGCGCGCCGCCATCACGCCTAACTGTTCGCGGACGATATTCACGGAGACTTGAAGTGCCCGCCATTGCTTGCACTGCACGAGGAAGATCTCGCCATCCTTCCACAGCTCCAGGTCGATGCCACCGTCGGCGCCACCACCACCGGTTTCCGTTACCGAAAACCCGCGCATGCAGAAGGCCTCGCCAACGAGCAACTCGAAATCGCGCCAACTGATGTTACGCAGGGCGTCGCCGGATCGGTCGCCAGCGACGGCCCCGACCAGCGCCACGCATCTGCGGCGCTGACGGAAAGACGTCAACGCACCGACTAGCAGCAGCGGTGGCACGACGTACTGACCGAACTGCGCGAACATCGGCGTGAGATGCCCGACGACCATCTTGTGTATTTGTCCCGGCACAGCGATGGTCGGCGCCTCGATCATCGCATAGTGGTGCAAAATGGCGTAGGCAACTGCGGCTAGGATGATCCCCAGCCACCACGGCAGCATCGTGGCGAGAGCCATAATGTCTTCGGCGAGACTGGTTCTTCTGCGTTTGGCCATGGGTTAGTCCTCCTGACTGATCGATCAAATCCGTTGGGTGAAATGCGTCAGAAGTATAGCCGTTGCCAGTACCCGCGGCACCTGCGCTGGCGTTTTCCAATGCCTCGGCCGCGCATTTGCAGCGCGTTGATGCTGGTGGCGAAATCCCCCGCCGTCCAGTACGATCACTGCAGACCGGCACCGCAAGCCTCAAATGATCCAGCGGGCTTCCGTGTACCAAGAACTGGTGTACCAAGAATTGGGTGCGCCAAGAAATAGACCGGTGGGGGCGATTGATCCAGTGCTACGGCCTGCCGTGATTCTGTGACTCAAATCCGTAATCGTCCGCGGCCGACATCTGCCGGTTGAGTGTGATGCTGTCGCCAACCTTCTGGTAACTGGTGTTTTAAAAAATCAAGGCCGACCTGCGGTCGGCAGAAAAACTGTGGATCGGGGAATCAAGTGAAATTTCGTCTGGCAAAATGGATCATGAATCGTCGCGGCAGCGTCGGCGTCGCCTTCATTCTGGTGACGCTGGCGTTCTGCGCCGGCATCCCCCATGTGCAGATCCGCACTGTCTTCAAGGATCTGCTGCCGACGGACGATCCCTTCGTCCAGGTGCATTTCGATCATCCCAACTTTGGCAATCCACTCCTGATCTCGGTGATGGTGAAGCGCAAGAACGGCACTATCTACAATGCTGAAACGCTCAAAAAGGTTTGGCAATTGACGCGGGATCTGGATCTCGCGCCCAAGACCAACCACGACACCCTGATTTCGATTTCCACTGAAAAGCTGCGCTACGCGGAAGCGACCCCCGACGGCATCGACCTGCAACCCCTGATGGATAACAAGGCGCCGAGCACGCCGGAAGAGGTGGAGCGATTCCGCCATCGGGTATCGATGTCGCCCAATGCGCGACTGTTTTATATCTCGCCCGATGAAACCGCCACTCTGATCAATGTCGCCTTTCTCGATTCCGTCGATTCCGTCGATTACGGTGAAGCCTTCGCGTTTGTGCAAAACCTCGTCGAAAAAGCGCGGGATGCGAACCACGATGTCCACGTCGCCGGGCAACCGACCCTGACCGGTTGGGTTTACAAGCTGCAGAAGCAGACCTACAGCATTTTTGCTGTCACGGTTGGCGCCTTGATCGTCGCGTTGTTTTTTTACATGCGCAATCTGGCCGGCGTGACGACGCCCATCGTCTGCTCTCTGGTCGCCGCGTTGTGGGGCTTCGGGTTTATCGGCTGGCTCGGTCGGCCCATCGAGCCCCTGCTGATGATCGTGCCGTTGCTGCTGGTGGCGCGCTCGTTTTCGCACTGTGTGCAATACACTGAGCGCTACTACGAAATCCTGATGCACCTGAAGGACAAACGTAAAGCGGCGGAAGTCACCATGGCGATCATGATGGCGCCGTCGATTCTGGGCATTATGACCGATGTGTTCGGCATCATTTTCATCGCCGTGGCGCCGATCAAGACCATGGAAAATCACGCGCTGTTCTGTGGTTTCTGGGCGCTGTGGATCATTCCCACTGGGGTGTTTCTGATCTCCATTCTGCTGTCGTACCTGCCGGTGCCGAAAAACCTCGAGAAAATTGTCGGCGGTGAAGCCAAGGAATCCGGCATTCATTTGCTGGAGGAGCGGGTGCTTTCGGAAATTTCGCGGATGACGGTTGGCAAGCCAGCCAACATCACCCTGCTGGCGACTGTTGTCGTCGGCGCGCTGGCGATCTACGCCAATTCGCTGATCAAGATCGGCAACCCCGTCGAGGGCAGCAATTTGCTGTGGTACGAGTCGGAATACAATACCGCGGTGCGTGCCATCAATGCGCATTTCCCCGGCATGAATACCCTGGAAATCGTGCTCGAAGCCAAGAAGCGGGATCTTCAGCGACGCATCGCGCGCACGCCGGACGTGGTGGCGGCCTCCATCCAACTGCAAAGCTTCATGGAATCAGACCCCACCATCGCGCCGCGGGCGACGCTGTCCTTCACGGATTACATGCAGGAAGTTTCTCGTCTGTATTCCGGCGGTAATCCCAAGTGGATGACTATCGACAAGACTGATCAAGCCGTCGCCGCGGCCGGTTTTGCGGCTACCTTCGGCGTCAGCCCGTCGAACTTTGCGACGATTGCGGACTTCGAATTTCAGGATTCGACGGTGTCGATCTGGTTCAAGGACAACAAACAGGAAACCGTCGATGCCGCCCTCGACAGTGCGCGGCGCGCGGTGAAGGCGATCGGGGCGGACCACAAGGATTTTCGCGTGCGTCTGGGCACCGGCGTGATTGCGCTGCAGCAGGCGATGAATAACGTCGTCGAACGTTACCACTGGTTCATTCTGGGGTTGGTCAATGTCGCGGTGATGGTGATCGCGGCCTATGCCTACCGCTCCCTCGTTGCAGCGCTGATCTTGCTGGTGCCGGTGAATCTGTCCAATTTCATGCTCGGCGCCTCCATGCACCTGCTCGGTATCGGCATGGATATCAACGCCACCATCGTCGCGGTGATGGGCGTCGGCGTCGGCATCGACTACGGCATCTATCTGCTAAGCCGTATCTGCGAGGAATACACCGCGCGCGACCGCGATCTGAAGGACGCCATCCATGCCGCGTTAACCACCACTGGCAAGGCGATCATGTTCACCGCCACCATCATGCTGATCGGCATTCTGCCCTGGTATTTCCTCTCCGATCTCAAATTCATGGCCGACATGGGCATCCTGCTGGTCGCCATCATGTTGATCAATATGGTGCTCGCGCTGGTGGTGCTGCCACTGGTGGTGTGGTTTGTGAAACCGAAATTCCTTGATCGCGATGATTTGATGGTGGGCGAAAAAGTGGATTTGTCGCTGTTTGCGTTGGGAGTCAAGCACTGAGGCAAGGTGGGTCAATTGCTCGCCGATCGACTGCTGTATCCCAAATGAGCTGGGTCAGTCTGCGCCTTCAGGTTTGCCATCCAGGCGGATGATTTGCGCGGGATCGAAATCTAACAAGTCCCGTTTCTGGCCGGGGTAGGAGAACTGCGCGAGCAGATGCTTGATGACATTGATGCGGGTTTTGTGCTTGTTGTCGGCGTGGACCAGAAACCAGGGCGATTGCTCCGATCCGGTGCGGCGTAGCATTTTATCGCGAGCCTTGGAGTACTTGCTCCACAGAGTCTGCGCCTGTTCGTCGAGTGGACTGATTTTCCACTGGGTCAAGGGATCGTTGCGGCGTTCTTCCAGACGCGTCTTTTGCTCTTTTTTGCTGATATCCAGATAGTACTTGATAAGCCGAATCCCCGATTGCATCACCAGCTGTTCAAAGGGCAGCACGGCCTCCATGAAGCAGCCGTAATCATCGGCGCTGCAAAAACCCATCACCGGCTCAACGCCGGCGCGGTTGTACCAGCTGCGGTTGAAGAACACCATTTCACCACCGGCGGGAAAGTGTGCGACCCAGCGCTGAAAATACCAACTGCTGTTATCGCGCGCGGAGGGTTTGGCGAGCGCGACCACCCGCGTCTCCCGTGGCGACAGGTGCTGCACGATACGCTTGATGGTGCCATCCTTGCCGGCGGCATCGCGTCCCTCGAAAATCACCAGGATCTGCTGGTCGTGGCGAATGCTGTGATTTTGCAGTTTCACCAGTTGAACCTGTAGTTCGTAGAGCTGCTGTTGGTAGGCTTCTTTGTTCATCGACTGCCCTCTTGGGTTGGAAAACAGCTAACGCTGAGCTCTGCAATAGTTGCTATGGGCGTTAGCAATGGCGTGATGTGTGACACAAGTCTGTCTGGATTCGACCGGCTTTCATCCGCCCCTGGCGGCGTCATCGCCGCGCGGAATGCCGACGCGAGAAAGACGTGCCGCCACCTCGGGGATACGTTCTATGGCGACGGGCGGGCTGTGCAGGTAGCCCTGTTGCAGGTGGCAGCCGCTAAGGTTCAAGGTACGCGCGTGCCAAGCGGTTTCGACGCCTTCGGCGATCACGATTTTGAGCAGACTGTGGCCCATACCGATAATTGCCTGGGCGATAGTCAGATCGCCGTCCCGATCCCCCGGATTAGGTACGAAGGAACGGTCGATCTTGAGGACGTCGATGGGATAGTCCCGCAACAGGCTCAATGACGAATAGCCGGTACCGAAGTCATCGAGCGCGATGGAAATGCCGAGATTGCGGATGGCGTCGATGGCGCTGGCGGCGCGCACGGTGTCGCTGATAATGCCGTTTTCGGTCACTTCAAGAGTCAGCTGGGTGGGCGCGAGCCCTGACGCCGCGAGCGCTTCGCCCACCAGTTGCAGCAGTTCGCCGCGTACCAACTGTTGTGGCGAGACGTTGACCGAGACGCCGACCGGCAGGCCGTGGTCGGCAAGCCGCTGGGCATCGGCGCAAGCCATGTGCAGCACCTGGGCGCCAATCTCATGGATCAGCCCGGCGCTCTCGGCAAGGGGCAGGAAGCGATCCGGTGACAGCAGGCCATGGGTGGGATGCAGCCAACGCACCAGTGCCTCCATGTGCACCATGCGTCCAATACTGAGGTCGACGATGGGCTGGTAGAGAACCCGCAGGGCACCGGTCTGGATGCCGAGCCGGAGGTCGTTTTCGAGATTGAGGCGCTCCCGGGTCCAGGCGCCGACCTCGTGGGAGAACACGCTGAGGCCGTGGCCGCCGTCATTTTTCGCGCGGTACATTGCGGTGTCGGCGCGCAGCAGCAACTGGTCGGCGCCAAGGCCATCGCGCGGGAACAGGCTGATGCCGATACTGGCCGAGATAAAGGCTTCCTGGCCATCGAGGTCGAAGGGTTGTTCCAGCAGCGCGATGATCTGGTTGGCAAAGCCGATAATCGCGTTTTCGTCGTTCAGCCGGCGGACCAGGATAACGAATTCATCGCCGCCCCAGCGCGCGACCGTATCCTCGGCGCGAATCCGCGAGGAGAGACGCTTGGCGACTTCGCAGAGCAGCAGATCGCCGGCGGCATGGCCGAGGGCGTCGTTCACTTTCTTGAAGCCGTCGAGATCGATGAAGAGCACGGCGGCAGACTGGCCGCGGCGGCGGGCGGAGGCGATCATCTGCGCCAGGCGGTCGGACAGAATAGTCCGATTGGGTAATCCGGTCAGGGTGTCGTGGGTGGCTTGGTGGCTGATCTGCTGCGCCATCGTCAGGTTTTCGGTGACGTCGGTGATGGCAATGATCGACCCGTCGCTGCCGGGCAGTGGATGGCGGGCGACGCGAACTGCCCGCTCGCTGCCATCCGGCGCTGTTAGGTAGTGAGTAGCGATGTGTAGCGGATCGCCGATGTGCGGCTGCCCGGCGACGGCATCGATTTCCACCGGTTGCAGCTGGGCAATCTCCTCCAGCGGCAGTCCGCGCGTCGCGGCGAGGGAGCGCCCCGTGATCGCCTCGGCGGCGCTACTGAGGTAGCGCACATGACCTTTGGCATCGAGCGCGATGATACCGTCCTGCACCAGCGCCAGCGCCGCTTGCGATTGTCCGCGCTCGCTGAACAGTGATGCCATGTACCAGTGCAACTGGCGCCAGCTCCAGGCTGGGTAAATTGTCAGCAATCCGACCAGCGCCGCCGCCGGTGCCAGCCACAGGCCCAAGTAGCGTAGCGTCAACGCCGTTGCGAACAGCATGAGTGTGGCGAGCGCGGTCAGTCCCAGCAGCACTCGATGTGGCTGGTGCTGGCGCATCAGCAACAATCCGGCGCCCAGCCACAGGAGCGCCGCGGCGAGCGTCCAGCCGGTTCCCAGCGCCGTGATCGCGCGCCCGGTCAGCAATGTATCGACGATATTGGCCTGCAACTCGGCGCCGCTCATCGACAGGCGGTTGGCGAGGGTTGCTGGCGTTGTAAAGCGGGCACCGAGACCGGCAGCAGTCATGCCAACGATGATGTATTTGCCGCGCAGCCGCTCCGGCGGCACCCGGCCGTTCAACACATCGACGTAGGACACGCGGGCATAGGTGCCGGTCGGTCCGGCGAACGGAATCAGCGTCTCGCCGGTGCGCACCCAGGTAGCGGCATCGCTATGGCCGGCGGGTGGGGGCAGCGGTGCGGCAACCTCAGCGCGGCGTTGCACCAAGGCGAAGCCGAGTGCGGGCCAGGTCGACGCACCGATGCCGCCATACAGATAGATGCGGCGAACCACGCCATCGGCATCGGGATCGACATCAGCGTGGGCGACCGTGGCGGCGCTCGCGAAACGGGGGAGTGGGCCTTCGGCGACCAGTCCGGCCTGGTCTGCACGCGCCACCGGTACCACCGGCAGGATCACATTGCCGTGGCTATGGAGCGCGCTCGCCAGTGCACTGTCGGCGGCCGAGTCGGCTTCCGGCTCAGCCAGCAGCAGATCGACCGCGACGACATTGTCGCCGGCGGCCGCCAGGCGTTCCAGCAGGGCGGCGTGAGTTTGACGCGACCAAGGCCAGCGGCCGAGCGTTTGCAGGCTTTTCTCGTCAATGGCGACGATGAGAATCTGGGCGTGTGGCTGATGATAGCCGGCGACGGCGAGTTGATCGTAAATCAGCGCGTCCATCCGTTCGAGCACGTCGGACATTACCAGTGCCGCCACCATGACTACCAGTAACCCGCTGATCCAGGCAGCCTCGCGCCGGGATCGCGTCACTGATCGCGCCCAATTCATATCGGTCGGGCTCATCACAGCACCTGGTTCACAACGGCACCCGGTTCATAACAGCCAGGCCAAGGGTAGCAGCACCAGCAACCAATAGGGCGATGGTGGGATATCGATCTTCTGGGCGGTGCCGAAGGGCCCGCTAAAGCCGTCGGCCTCGATGGTGCGTATGCGCATGAAGTAGTGACCGCCGCGCGGCCGTTTAAGTTCAATGCGGGGTGCGTCGACGCGCTGGTCGACGCGCAGGTCGGCAAAGGACTCATTGGTGGCGAGCTGAAACTGGAAGCTGTGGCCCGGCGCCGCGCCGCTCCACTGAATCGATAGCGCTGTGCGGGACAGGTTGGGCGCGTCCGCGGTCGGCCCTGGGTGCGGCACCCGGAAAGGCATTGAATCGCTCATCGGACCGCGGCCGTCGTGGGCGGACACGCTGGCAATGCGCCAAAAATAGTGTCCCGGCGCGAACGCGTTGGCGGCGCGGTAGCTGGTCTCGCGCAGTGAGCGCTCGGCAATCAGCGGCGCGGTAAAGGTTGCGGCGGCTGCCACTTCCAACTCGTAGTGGGTGGCGTCGGGATGCGCGGCCCAGCGAAACTGCGGAATGACATCGGTGCCGCCACCGGCTTGCGGCTCGATAATGAACGGGGGCTCCGGGCGCGCGTGGAGAGTGAAGCGGTGCACGCCATCCACGCCTTCGATGCGGTGGGCGTCGCTGCCACGCACCCGTAGCCAGTAGACGCCGTTGGCAATGTCCGGCCCGTGCATGATAGGCGAATCCGCACTGAAATCCGCCACCAAGGCGTTGAAGGTCGGGTCGGTCGCTACCTGCGCACGGTAGCCCGCGGCGCCGGCGAGGGGGGTTAACTCAAAGCGCAGCGGCACTCGCTCCAGCAGCGACGGCAGACTGGCGAGATCGGGCGCAGGCAACAGGGGAACCGGTGGCGACGGGGCCTTGCCGGCGTGGGTCAGGGTGCCGAAGCCAGCGTTCACCGGAACGACCTTGCCCCGCGCGACGACACCCACCTGGCCGCGCAGCACCTCGCTGCGCGAACTCGAATCGATCGTCTCGGTACTGACCCGGAAGCGGGTGCCCCGCACCGAGGTGATCGCCGCCGGCGTGCGGATGCGCAGTCGCGTCGCGCTCGGCTCGCGGGCGGGAACTTCGTTCTCCGTGCGGCCCCGCTCCAGCGCGATCTCGCTCGCGAAGAACCCGGCGTCGCCGTAAACCCAGGCTGCTTCGAGGCGAATCTGGCTGTCGGCCTGCACGCGCAGCCGCGAGTCGTCCTCGAACTGAAGGGTGGCATAGCTGTTGGCGGCGCAGGTCACCGTATCGCCGGCGTTGATACGGCTGTCGAGGGTGATGGCAGAACTTGTGCCGTCGCCGGCCCGGATAACGGTGCTCTCGCCGGTGGCGGCGACCACACGCGCCAGCCCCGGCCGCTTGCGGGCCCAGTCGAGCGGTATTCGCAGGCGCGTTCCCGGCGGCACCCGGTAAGCGTCGGCAATCTGGTTCAGTGCTTGCAGGCGATCCACATAGGCGAGGCTTGTCAGATGCCGTTACGTCAGCAGCCAGAGGTTGTCGCCGGGGCGGACGCGGTAGATCCAGTCTTCAGCTTGAGCGTCGGCCAGGGCTCCAGCAAAAAAGGACAGCAAAGCGACCGCGACTGTGCAGCGCTGCCAAAAAGACAGGAATTTGCCGCTATCCCGGCGGGCGCGGTTAGGGCTGGGTAGCGGGTGAAAACGAAGCATCGTACACGTGGATTCCATGCGGGTGCTTCCCTGTCGTACATATACAGGTGTCCTTACCCACCGCCGAAGTGGCCAAGTGGCGGTGGTCGATTTTTTTTGTACTCCATCCAGTCGGATTTATCAAACCCTTCGTCGGGAAGTTCCTGTCGCATTGCGTTCCGCCTCCGCACGGCGCAAACGTCTGTCGCGATGCTCCCTTTGTCGGGGCAGCAGTGTTTCAGCGTAGCGGTTTACCGGGCAAACGCTTGTTAGTGATCGAGCAAGCCAAGGGCTTCGGCGACCGGCTGGCAGGTCACATGGCCCTTGTGGGTGTTGACGCCCATGGCAAACCCAGGATCCGTGCGCAAGGCGTCGAGACCGCTGTTGGCAAGTCGTAGCACATAGGGCAATGTAGCTTGGGTGAGTGCAAGGGTGGCCAGGAGCGGGTAGGCGCCGGGCATGTTGGTGACGCAGTAGTGGACGATGCCGTGGCAGGTGAAAACGGGATCGTGGTGGCTGGTGGGGCGCGAGGTCTCGATGCAACCACCCTGGTCGATACTGACATCGACGATCACCGAGCCGGGCCGCATACCGCGTACCATCTCCTCGGTGACGACGTGGGGCGTGCGGGCGTGCGGGCGCCCACCCGCAGCACCGCGCCCACCACGAGATCGGCATCGGCCAACTCGGTGGTGATACTGGCGGGCTCGGAGATTTTATAGCGGAGATTCGCTGACACCAGTCGTTGCAGCTCCTGGCCGCGGCGCGAGTCGAGGCCAAAGACCGTCACTTCGGCGCCCATGGCGTCGGCGACTTGGGCCGCGTGCAGGCCGACCACGCCGTCGCCGATGATGACCGCCTTGCCGAAGCGTCGCCCGAGCACCCGCGCCAGCATCATGCCCTTGCCGCCATGAGTGCGCGCCAGATGATAGTTGCCGACCACCACCGCCATGTCCCCGGCGACGGCACTCATCGGGGCCAGCAGTGGCAACTTGCCGTCGCTAGTGGCAACGGTTTCGTAGGCGATGGCCGTGGTGTAGCTGCGGAGCAGGGCCGTGGTGAGTGCGGGATCGGCGCCCGCGAGGTGGAAATAAGTGAAAACCATCTGTTCGCCGAGGCGAGTATATTCGACGGGCACGGGCTCCTTGACCTTGATTACCAGATCGCTGGCCCAAGCCGTTGCCGCATCGACAATCTCGGCGCCGGCGGCCACATAGTCGTCGTCGCGGAAGCCTGAACCCACGCCGGCACCGGCTTCGACGCGCCCCCGATGGCCAGCTATCACCAGATCGCGGGTGCCACCTGGAACCAGAGCGATACGGTATTCGTTGTCCTTGAGTTCCCGAGGAATGCCGATGTCCATGCGCGGTCCGTGAAATGTTGTGAATATAGTTGATGGTAGCTGTTGATCTTCCCATGGCGAAAGGCGGCCCGCAAAGGTGGTTCGCAATTGCCTAGGAGCCTGCCGGCGTTATCGATGGTGTTGGCAGGCACTGTGGGTTTATCGGGTATGTTGGCGCCGCCCTAGTTAGAGGTGTCTGGCGACGTGGGGGGAGCTAGCCCTACAGCCTAGCCGCCCTCTGTTTCCACGGCTATTTCTGTTGCGATCACGTATTTCCGGTGAGATAGGGTATGGATGTTATGTTGGTCTGCGCCGCCGCACTCACCGGCCTGTTGGTGGGGCTCACCGGCGTCGGTGGCGGCGCGCTGATGACGCCATTGTTGCTACTGGTGTTCGGGGTTGCTCCCCTCGCTGCCGTTGGCACCGACTTGTGGTTTGCGGCGATCACGAAACTGTTCGCGACCCGCGTTCACCACGGCCACGGCCTGATCGATTGGTCGATTGTAAAGCGGCTGTGGCTCGGCAGTCTCACCGCCTCGGCAGCGACTCTGATCTGGATAAAATTGCACCCAGTGGAGGAATCGGCCGTGGTTTTGCTCAAGACCGCCATTGCCGTCGCCGTACTGCTGACCGCCGTCGGGCTGGTGTTCCAGCGGCGTCTCCATGAGCTGGGCCGCCGGCTGCGCATTACCGACAGCGTGCAATTTAAGGCCCAGCAGCCGCCACTGACGGTCGCCGCTGGCGCCGTGCTCGGAGTGCTGGTGACGCTGACCTCCGTGGGCGCCGGGGCGCTGGGCGCGGTGTTTCTCGCCTACCTCTATCCGCTGCGCCTGACCCCGCCCCGGCTCGTTGCCACCGACATCGTGCATGCGATTCCACTCGCGATCTTTGCCGGACTCGGGCATCTGGTCATCGGCAATGTGGATATCCGTTTGCTTGGGAATCTGCTGGTGGGTTCCATTCCCGCCGTGTTGATTGGTGCGATGCTCTCTGCCCGCTTGCCGCACAGGTTCCTGCGGAGACTGCTGGCGTTGGTGCTGTTGGCGATTGGGGCAAACTCATAGGGTCGGTATTGAGGTGATGAAATCTGTGCGAATCAGTGCAAGAATCCGTCTCCCGGTGTTCGCCTGACCGCCGGTCACACTTGGAGATAACAATGACCAAGCTCCCTGGCACCTTGCCGCCTGACTTTAATAGCGCACTTGCCTATCTCGCGAGCGTGACCCAACCGACTATCGACGATTTGCGGTTGATGGTGGTCGTCGAAGCTGGTGGCGAGTGGCTTTATCAGGAACTCGCCGACAGCGTGGATGACGGGCGAATAAAGGCCGTGTTAGTGCAAAATGGGCGCGAGGAGATGGCTCATGCCCACCGTGTCGCCAAGGCGGTTCAGCACTTGACGAGGGAGGCGTGCGCGGTGCCAGAGCACGCGCAGAATCCCTATTGTGGGCGCCCCGAAAAACGGGTTTTCACTGCGGCTACCTGCGCCTCGATGATCGCGGGCGAGATCGGCGGCGAAGATCTCTACACTGTCTGGGCCAATTCGTTGACCAATCCAGCGGCGGCGGAGTTGTTGCGCCAGAACGGCGCTGAAGAGCGGCGACACGGCGAGCGCCTGCAAACCATCGCGCACTTGCTTTAAGTCCGCTACTGGCCACGATCACGATCAACACTATTCCGCCGGGCTGCCAATCCGCTGGCTCAACAGGGTTCCCAGCGAGCGTGCCACGATGACGGTCGTTCAGCCCCCGAATGCCTTTGACACTGTGCCATCGCTGTTTACCGGTCAGTTCATGCTGTTGCTGGCGGTCACCTCGGTTTTTGGGCTGTCATTTTCAACCTTTTTCTTGCTGCCGAAATTTCTGTCGGTCGCGCTCGCCGCTGATGCCGTCACCATCGGCAGCGTCACCACGGTGTTCTGGCTCGCGTCAGCGTTGACGGTGCCCTATGTCGGTGGTCGCATCGATCGCCACGGCCGCAAGCGTTTTGCCTTCCTGGGCGGGCTGATTCTTGCGATTTCCTGTGCCGGCTTTTTGTGGGTGGACAGCGTCGGGCCGCTGATCTGGGTGCTGCGCATACTGCAAGGCGTCGGCTTTACGCTGTTTTACGTCGCGGTGGCGACATTGGCAACCGACCTCTCGCCGCCCGCCCGCCTCGGCCAGGCGCTCGGGATATTCGGGGCGGTGATGATCTTCACCAACGCGGTCGGGCCCGCCTTTGCGGAGTGGGCCTCGGAACACTTCGGTTGGAAGGTGGTCTTTGCCGCTACCGCGGTTGCGGCTTTTCTTGCCGCGTTGCTCTCGCGCCTGGTGGCGGAGCAACGGCAGACGCCCGCCAGCGGCACCCACGCGAGTTTGCTGCAGGTGTTGCGGCGACCGGGAATGACACCGGTGATTCTCGCCTCGACAATGGTGGGCTGGGTCTTCGGCACCCTGTTCACTTTTTATCAGCCTTGGGCACTGTCGCTGGGTATCGACAAGGTCGCGATTTATCTCGTTGCCTATGCGGTCGCGGCGGTGTCGGTGCGGATATGCTTTGGCAATCTGGCGGATCGCCTGGGTCGGCTGCGGGTCGTGCGCGCCATGCTCCTGCTGTATGTGCTGACGCCTTTGATGCTGATCTGGCTCGACCGGTTCGGTCTGTTTGCCGCCGGTGCGATGCTCGGCTTGACCCAGGGGATCTACTACCCTGCTCTGAATGCGGTCGCCATTGACTGTGCCACGCCAGCAGAGCGCGGCAAGGTCATGGCGGCGTACAACGGCGCTTTTAATCTGGGGTTGGCGGCGGCGGGCTTGGTGCTTGGCCATGTGGTTATCGCGACCGATTATCGGACCGTGTTCGCGCTCGCCAGCGTGATCAGTTTGGCGGCCTTTGCACTGCTGGTGATGACGCCTGAGCGCGGTGCCCGCCGTGGTGCGACGACGGATCCAGGGTGACAGCGGCGCTCAAAGTGAGGTGCGGGAAATTGGCCGCCGCGTGTCATGGCGTGCGTCACTGGTCTAAAGTACTATTCAGGCTCCGTCAGGAGTAGCTTCCCATGCTGATATTCAGACAGCTGTTTGATCAGGAATCCTCGACCTACACCTATTTGCTCGGCGATGCCGTCGCCCGCGAGGCGATTCTGATCGATGCGGTATTCGAGCAGTCGCGCCGCGACCGCGCGCTGCTGGAAGAATTGGGATTGAAGCTCGCCCAGGTCATCGACACCCATTGCCACGCCGATCACGTCACCGGCGCCTGGCTGCTGAAGCAGCAGACCGGCGCCGAGATCGGCATTAGCGCGAACGCGGGGGTGGAGGGCGCTGACCGCTATCTGAAGCACGGTGACCACATCCGCTTTGGCGCCCGCTTTGTCACCGTGCGGGAAACCCCAGGCCACACCAACGGCTGTTTGACATATGTGCTCGACGATGAACGGATGGCGTTCACTGGCGATACGCTGCTGGTGCGCGGCTGCGGGCGCACCGATTTTCAGCAGGGCGATGCGCGAGTGATGTACCGCTCGATCAAGACGCAGATATTGTCGCTGCCTGAGGAAACTCTGCTATACCCGGGCCACGATTACCGTGGCATCACCATGACTACGGTGGCTGAAGAGCGCCGGTTCAACCCGCGTCTGGGCGGTAACATCAGCGAGGACGACTTCGTTGGCTACATGCACAACCTTGGCCTGCCGCACCCGAAACAGATCGATATCGCGGTCCCCGCGAACCTGAAATGTGGGCGCCCGACGGGCGGTGAGGCGCCGGACCAGGGGCCAGCTTGGGCACAACTGGTTTACACCTTCGGCGGCATCTGGGAAATTGACCCGCAATGGCTGGAAGAGCATCTGAGCGCGGTGCAGATCATCGATGTGCGCGAGCCCGACGAATTCGCGGGGCCGCTCGGGCATATCCCCGGTTCCCGCTCGATACCCTTGGGTGAAGTCGTGGCGCGGGTCGCCGAGATTGATCGAGACACCCCGGTGGTGACCGTGTGCCGTGCTGGTGGCCGCTCGGCCCAGGCCACGGTCATTCTGAAGCGCGCGGGGCTGGAGAATACGGCGAATCTGGCCGGGGGTATGCTGCGCTGGCGCTCGCGCGGGTTTACTGTTGCCGGTGGAATTCGGGATTGACCAGCCGTCAGTAGAGAAAGGCTGCTGGATGAAGCTTAGGGATGCTCTGAATAAGTCCTTCGACAAGCTCAGGACGAACCGCGAACGGAATCAGGTTGTTGAGAGTATCCGTAGACATCGGCGTCGGGCGGATGACGCGGGGATTTACGCCGCTAGCGGATACGTTTTGACAGTTCGTTGCGGAGCGGTCCTGTTGGATTTCCAGTCCAGTCTCTAGGGCCTGTTAAGGAACCTCTGAGCGGTTCGCCTGATTCCACCCCTGCGCCACGCCAGGCGCGATTTTTCGCGGATTGGCGCGCCTTGGGGTGCCCTTCCCGGCCCTTTGGGGGTATCTTCGGGAGCACCGGGCGGATCTAGCCTGTCATGCCAGCAGGCGCCTGCGCACCCGGTAAAGGTTCGTCAGCCCGATCAGCGTGAACACCGGGGCGGCGTTCTTGGCCAGACCCGGGTAGCGCACCTGGGTGTAGCCCAACGGC
>JBPPNE010000308.1:0-3839 GCA_051306415.1 Porticoccaceae bacterium | reverse complement strand
GAAGATCTACGCCCACGAGGGCGTCGCCCAGATGCTATTTTTTGAGGCGGATGAAGTGTGCGAAGTGTCCTACAAGGATCGCGGCGGCAAATACCAGGGCCAGAAAGGGGTGACGTTGCCGCGTGCCTGAGGCTTGTTACCGCTATTTTCCCCCGCGCATATCGCCTCCACCGTGCCGGTTGAACGCAGGCAGTTGAGCGGAATGACCAGTCTGTCGCGACGAGGGGAAGAGATCGGGAAGGGGATGGTAGCTACGGGCAGACTTGAACTGCCGACCCCAGCATTATGAGTGCTGTGCTCTAACCAGCTGAGCTACGTAGCCACGACAAGGGTGATCGCGAAAAGGCCGCGAATTCTGGCCAGTCCCGCCTTTGTTGTCAAGGCGGGCCGGGGGTTAAACGCCATCCTTGAGCGCCTTGCCACGAACCTCGCCAGGTAGTTTCGCTGGTATTGGTTTGCTGCCGCCGACGGCTGCCAGCGTGGCACCCAGGACCACCAGTAACGCGCCGATCAGCACCAGGATAGTTGTTGGCTCGCGGTCGATGTGGGTGCCGGGAAGCAGGCTGAGCGCCCAGGCGATGGCAAGGGTGAACAGGGGCGCGGTAGTGAGTACGGCGGCGATGCGGGAGGCCTCCCAGTGCGTCAGCGCTTCGGAAAAACTGCCGGAGCCGATCAGCGTGCTGGCGCCGCAAAACAGCAGCAACAGCACGCCGACGAGGTCGAGCTTGATGATCTCCGTGGGGTGGGCCAACGGCAGAAAGCCCAGGCTGCCAATCAGGTAGATCAGCAGCATGATTTGCGCGGACGAAAATCCCGCCTGCAATTGCTTTTGCAGGACGGCGTAGGTCGACCAGCAGACGGCGGAGATCAACATCAGGCCCATGCCGATGGCGTAGGCATCGAAGCCGGTCAACATGGCAATGATGCGCGGGTAGAAAAACACCCCGAGTCCGAGCAGAAAGACCAGACAGCCGAGCCACTGGCGCGACGAAAAGCGTTCGTGGAAAAATATCACGCCCGAAAGTAGAAACAGTACGGTCGCCAACTGGATCAGCACCTGCGCGGCGGCGGGGGACATCCGCGCCAGCGCCAGTATGTAAAAGCCGTTATTGCCGACCAGCAACAGCGCGCAAACAGCAACCCAGAGTAATAGCCGAGGGTTCTTGATCAGGCTCGCTGGCGGCAGCTGCCGGCGGCTGGCGAGAAATGGCCACAGACAGATGCCGGAGAGCGCGAAGCGGTAGAAGCAGACGGTGAAGGGGTCGAGATCGGCCAGCAGTATTTTCATCGCGATGGGCAGCGTGCCCCACATGAAGCAGGTCACCAGCGTCAGCATCAGACCGTAAACCCAGCGGCCCGATGTGGTATGAACGGCGGTGGTTTCCCGGTTCACACGTTGAACCGGAATGATTGGCCACTAACCAGGTAATCGCGGGATTTCATCGGTGAAACTCATTCCCTATTTCCCGAGCGCAGGCGCCAAAGGGCGGCTACCGGTCATTCCACATTTGCGCCGCCAGCGGCAACGCATTCAGCTCCGCCCGCGCTTCGCGCCAGGTCGGATAGTGCTGTTGCAGCAGGGCGATAAAACGCTCGCCATGGTTGGGCTGGATCAAATGGAGCATTTCGTGCACGACGACGTACTCCAGCAAGTCCCTGGGTTTTTTCACCAGCTCGGTATTCAGGCGGATGTTCCCCGCCCGGTGGTTGCAGCCGCCCCATTTCGTTTTCATTTGCTGCAGGAAATAGCCAGCGACCGTGACGCCGAGCTTCGCCTCCCATTTTCCGATCAACACCGGCACCGCCTCGTGCAGCAGGGTCTTGTGCCAGGCGTGCACGATTTCGGCGCGCTTTTCGGGTGACGTGTTGGGGCGC
This sequence comes from Porticoccaceae bacterium, assembly GCA_051306415.1. Classification (GTDB taxonomy): domain Bacteria; phylum Pseudomonadota; class Gammaproteobacteria; order Pseudomonadales; family Porticoccaceae; genus CBDDRG01. The sequence goes on along the minus strand of JBPPNE010000308.1, from coordinate 1,964 downwards.
ACGGTGAGCGTGATGCGTTTGTGATCGAGCACCACCGAGGGCTTGGCGTCCAACTCCTTCACCACCAGCAGGTAGCGCCGCCCCCAAACGTGGTGGGTTTCGCGGGTAATCGGGCGTGATGCCGTTGCTCCAGGTCTTATCGGAGAACGGTGGGTTGGCGACCACGTAGTCGTAGGTGCGCAGGCGCTCGCCATCCTTGAACTTGGGCTCGGCCAGGGTGTTGCCGCTGCGGATGCTGGCGGTGGGGAAGTCGTGCAGGATCATGTTCATGCGCGCCAGACCGGCGGTGGTCACGTCCTTTTCCTGCCCTTCCAGCGTGATGTGCCGGCCGGCCTGCGCGGCCACTTTCAGCAACAGCGAGCCGGAACCGCAGGTGGGGTCGTAGGCGGTGGTGGCGGCTACGGTGTTGGCCGGCGCGATGCCGATGACCTTGGCGATGACGGGGCTGACTTCCGACGGCGTGTAGAACTGGCCCTTGCTCTTGCCGCTTTCGGTGGCGAAGTGGCGCATCAGGTATTCGTAGGCGTCGCCGAGGATATCGTCGTGCTCGGCGCGGTTGCTGGAGAAATCCAGCTCCTTCTTCTGGAAGATGCCGACGAGGTTGGTCAGGCAATCCACCATCGCCTGGCCTTCGCCGAGCAGGTTGGGATCGTTGAAATCGGGGAAGTCGCTGTGCGCCAGCCGGCCGGGATTGGCCTCGATCAGCGGCTGGATGATCTGGGTGTTGATCTTGTCGCCGATGTCGGGCTTGCCCTTGAGGGCGATCATGTCGCGGAAGCTGGAGCCCTTCGGGATGACGATGGGCGGGGCGTAGTCGTCGCTGTCGGCGTATTTGTCCGACACGTACTTGATGAACAGCATGAACAGGACGTAGTCCTTGTACAGGCTGGCATCCATGCCACCGCGCAACTCGTCGCAGGAGGCCCAGAGGGAAGCGTAGAGATCGGATTTCTTGACGGCCATGGAGAGTCCTTGTTGGTATTTTGATGTCATCTGGCACCGGCGCCGAATTTTGCTCTGCGGCCCGCCACGGCCAGACGACACTTGATCCGTTGTTCCGCGGCTATGGCAGCGTCACTGGACGCGCGCTTGCTGAGCGTCTGCCATGTCGCTGGCTGTTAGATGTTGAACCGGAAGTGCACAACGTCACCGTCCTTGACCACATATTCCTTGCCTTCCAGACGCCACTTGCCGGCTTCCTTGGCGCCATTTTCACCACGGTAGCGAATGAAATCGTCATAGGCGATGACTTCGGCGCGGATGAAGCCTTTTTCAAAATCGGTGTGAATCTTGCCGGCCGCCTTGGGTGCGGTGGCGCCGGTGGGAATGGTCCAGGCGCGGACTTCCTTGACGCCGGCGGTGAAGAAGGTGCTGAGGCCGAGGAGCCGATAACCGGCAACGATGACCCGGTTCAGGCCGGGTTCGGTCATGCCCATTTCGGCGAGAAACTCGCGCTTGTCGGCGTCGTCCAGTTCGGCGATTTCGGCTTCCAGCTTGTTGCAGATGGGCACCACCTGGGCGCCTTCAGCCGCGGCGATGGCCTCGACGGCCGCCAGCAGCGGATTGTCACTGAAACCATTTTCGCGAACATTGGCGATATAGAGCGTCGGTTTGATGGTGAGGAGGCCGAGTTCGCGCAGGCGCCGACTTTCTTCGTCGCTGAGGCCCAGGCTGCGCAGTGGTTTGGCCTCGTTGAGGGCGGGGAGGATCTTTTCCAACAGCGTCTTCAAGGCCGTGGCCTCCTTGTCGCCACCCTTGGCAGCGCGCAGCGCGCGGGTGAGGGCCTTGTCGACGGTGTCGAGGTCGGCGAGCGCGAGCTCGGTGTTGATCACTTCGATATCCGCGACGGGATCGATACGGTTGGCGACGTGGATCACGTTGTCGTCCTCGAAGCAGCGCACCACATGGGCGATGGCGTCGGTCTCGCGGATATTGGCGAGGAACTGGTTGCCGAGTCCTTCGCC
>JBPPNE010000307.1:0-3667 GCA_051306415.1 Porticoccaceae bacterium | reverse complement strand
TTGAATTTCGGCTGGGAGAGAAAATAGATGAAAACCAAAGCCGCGGTACTGTACGAGATCGGCGCTCCTCTGGTGATAGAGGAGCTGGAACTGGAGGGCCCCAAGGCCAATGAGATACTGGTCAAATACGTCGCCAGTGGAATTTGCCATAGCGACTACTCCTTTCGCTACGGCGTCATCAAGAGTGCCGTTCCCTCCGTGCTGGGACACGAAGGCGCCGGCATTGTGGAAGCTGTCGGTCCGGGTGTGACCAATGTCAAACCCGGTGATCACATCATTGCGTCCCTGACGCCAGCCTGCGGCAATTGCCTCTTTTGCCTGGAGCGAAAGCCGTTCATGTGCGCGGAGCTGGCCAAGGTCATCTGGAAGGGTTGTCTGCCCGATGGCACCACCCGCCTGAAAAACAGCAAAGGCCAGGCGATCAGTCAGCTCGTCAGCGTGGGAACCTTTAGCGAGCGAGCGGTGATTCCGGCGGGCTCTGCGATCAAGATCGACGACAACGCACCCCTGGATACCGTGTGCCTGATCGGCTGCGGCGTGACCACCGGTGCTGGCGCGGCGCTCAATACCGTGCAGATCAAGCCCGGCGACAGCTGCGCGGTCATCGGTTGCGGTGGCGTCGGTCTGTCCATTATCCAGGGCGCGCGCATTGCCGGCGCGACCACGATCATCGCCATTGACCCGGTGCCGCAGAAGCGTCAACTGGCGATGCAGCTGGGCGCAACCCACGCCATCGACCCCAAGGCCGTCAATCCGGTCAAGGAAGTGCGCGCGCTGACCAAGGGCGGAGTTCATTTCGCGTTTGAGGCGCTCGGCCTCAAGGCCACCATCGAACAGGCCTGGGCAATGCCCCGCGCCACCGGCACCGCGGTCATCGTTGGCGTGCCCTCGTCGGACACCGAAATCGAACTGCCGGTGCTCGGGTTCTTTGGCGAGAAGCACTTCAAGGGTTCCGCCTATGGTACCTCGGTGCCGTCCCGCGACATTCCCAAGTTTGTCGATTTGTTCATGAAGGGCGATCTCAAGCTGGACGCGATGATCACCAACCGCATCCGCCTGGAAGATGTCAACGATGCCCTTGAGGCCATGGGTCGGGGCGAAGGCGCGCGCTCGGTCATCATGTACAACTGATGGAACAGTCCCGGCTGGCGCCGTCGGTCGGGATTGCTGTTCTGGGATGTTTTGGTAGCAGTGCCTTGGATAGCAACGCCAGGGCAGCAATAATTCAAATTTTTATCAGGGGATAGTTCAATGAAAACGCTGACGACTACCAGACTGGCCGACGGCTTTGTCTTTCTCGAAGGGCCGCGCTGGCATGGCGGCAAGCTCTGGGTTTCCGACATGTTTGGCAATACCGTCTACACGGTTGCTGCCGACGGCAAGAAAGAAGCTATGGCCACGCTGCCCAACCGCCCCTCCGGCCTCAATTTCATGCCCGATGGATCGGTGGTCATCGTGTCGATGGCGGATCGCAAGTTGATGCGCCTGAAGGACGGCAAGCTGAGCGAATACGCCGATCTCTCTGGCCTGCTCAAGTACGATATCAACGATAGCGTATGTGCCCCCAATGGCAACATCTACGTTGGCACTTTCGGCTACGACGTCTTCGCCCACGAAACGCCCAAGCCGGCAACGCTGACCCTGGTGACCACCGATGGCAAGGCACGTACCGTTGCCGAGGATATCCACTTCCCCAATGGCGCGGTGATTGGCAACAACGGCAAGACGCTGATTATCGCCGAGACCTTTGTCCACCGGCTGAGCGCGTTTGACATTCAAGCCGACGGTTCGCTGATCAACCGCCGCATCTTTGCCGATCTGAAGACCTATACGCCCGATGGGATCTGCCTCGACAAGGAAGGCGCGGTCTGGGTTGCGGCGTTCGAACAGGGCGAATTCATCCGCGTGCTGGACGGCGGCGAGATCACCCACAAGATCGACACCGGTGGCCTGCGCGCGGTCGCCTGCAACCTGGGTGGCGACGATGGCCGCACACTGTACTGCCTGATCTACGACGGCAACCTTGAAGACATCCCCAAGGGTGCGCGCAACGCCCGCATTGAGACCACGCGGGTCGAGGTGGCGGGAGCGGGGTCTCCCTGATTTGCGTTATCCGATATAAGCTACATAGCCGCCAAATAAAAACGCCGACTTTTATGTCGGCGTTTTTATGACTCGTGATCTGCTCCCAACCTGATACCTGGCTATTTCTTCTTCGCGTTGATCATGATCGCCGCAATTTTGGTGACTTTTCCCGAGCGGTTCGACCAGGCGTGATTGGTGCCGCGCTGGATCAGCACGTCGCCCGCCTTCAACAGGGTCTCGCCGGTTTCCATCATTGAGTACACCTCGCCTTCGAGCACGATGATGATGTCCGTGGTTTGGGTAATGTGAAACCCGGGGTGAGATTCGAGGCCGGCGCCGGGCTTGGCGATGCCCGCCGGCTCGGGCGGGAATTCGGCGATGCGAACCATCAGACTGCCAGGATTCGGCTCCAGATTGAATTCGCCGGGGCGCATGCCGTCTTTGTTGCCGACGTTGTCCGCGGGCACGGCGGTGGCCCAGAGTTCCGCCAGCGCCAGACTGCCCTGGGCGGAGAAATCCTCCATGCCGCCGCCGCCAAAGACATCGGCGACGCCGCTGTCGGAGATAAAAGTGGATTGGCCCTTGTCGTTAACACCGGTCACTACGCGTCTAACTGCTTTCATGGTTGCTACTCCCCTGAGTGGGTTAAGGTTATTGTTGAAACACTTTTGAAGCTGAGTCTTTTTTGAGGCACTGGTCGTTGTGGAGCTGAGATTGCGGCTTTTCTGATGAGAGGACGCCGAGCCATTTAACCACAGGGTGCCGGTGGCGCCTAGCCGGTAGAAGCCATCCGTTGCGACCGCTAAATAAGCATTTCGCGCAGCTCGGCATCGGCTTCGCCGGCAGCCCAGAGGGTATCGAAATCCCGCGCGAGCGCAGTTGCGTCCGCTGGCGAAGATCTGATTTCATAGCCGCTGTAGCCATCCGCCGCCGAGTTGTAAAGTATGCCGCTGCTGTCGATCAGCATCAGCTCGTGGTGCGGCGTTTGGCAGTTGATATTGAAGCGGCGAATTTTGATTCGGCTCGGCAGGCGGCGGTGGAGTTGCAGCAGGCGATGACCGGTCTGCACCAGTGCGCGGGGATTGCGCAACAGAATCTGGACTTCGGTTTCGCGGTGGTTGATCGCGAAATCCAGAACCCGATCGGAGAATGCCGCATTGTCATAGACGTCGGGGTCGAGGTGATGACTGAGAATGCGCAGTTTCCGTGTCGCCCTGGCGACGAGCGCCAATGCCGCCTGCTGGAAATCAAGCGCGCTTTTCAGCCGGTGGCGCCGACGTTCTGCTGCGGTGATTGGGGACGGTACCACGATAGTCCGCGGCGTTCTGAAGCGGTGCAGTGGTAACAGCATGGCTTGGCGATGGGTTCCGTCACCGCTCTCGCCAGCGACCCCCTGATCGCCCGCACTGACAAACCCCAGTTGGTGGTAGAACGGCAGATCGTCCGGTACCGCTTCCACGGCGAGATGATCCAGGCCGTGGGTGATCGCATGGCGAACGATATGGCGGAGCAGCGTCGAGCCAACGTTGTGACGACGAAACCGCGGTGCCACGGCTACCCTAGCCAAGCGCCCGTGGCTTAG
>JBPPNE010000306.1:0-4253 GCA_051306415.1 Porticoccaceae bacterium | reverse complement strand
CTGCTGTTTCGAATCACCTGATTGAGTACTTCCAGGTCGATCCCGGCCGCTACCCCCAGCATCAGCCCCTCGGCGCTCGCCGCCATATTGCAAAAGGCAATCAGGTTGTTGGCTATCTTGGCCACACAGCCGGTACCGGTATCACCGCAATAGACCACGTTTTCACCCAAGCATCGAAATACCGGTTCCAACTTATCGAACGTTGCTCGATCACCCCCCACCATCACCGCGAGTGTCGCTTTATCGGCCGCGACCACACCGCCGCTGACCGGCGCATCAAGCATGCTGACACCCTGTTTTAGAAGCGCCGCAGAGAGTTTGCGCACCATCAACGGTGAATTGGTGCTGAGATCGCAGTACACCGCATCGGGTTTAATACTCTCGGCGATACCACCGTCGCCGAGAACCACCTGTTCCACATCCCGCGGGTGCGGCAACGAAGTCATCACCACATCCGCGTTGGCGGCCACCGCGCTGGCGGATTCGCCCGCCTTGGCACCCACTTCGGTGCAGCGAACAACTGCCTCGTTGCTCAGATCGAAAACGGTAACCTCATGGTCGCTGTTTTTGATAATGTTGCGACACATGGGCCCGCCCATATTGCCGACGCCGATAAATCCGATTTTCATTGGTTTTCCTCATTTTTTAGTCTTCAAGCCTGTCCCGCCAAAGACTTGATTGCTCACTCAATCCCGATGCCATATCTGCTTTACTCAGAGCTCAGTAGTAGCTGGATAACACTTTCGGCATTTTTCATCAACGCCCCCGTGAGCTGCTCGGAAAGATAGTCTTTGTGGTGCTTAACACGATGCAGGTTACTTTTGGTTTCCGCAATCCACTTTTTCGTTGCGTCTACCCATTTCGATTCGTCATTACTGCCAAACTTCGCGACCAAGAAATCGTTAAGGGTTGTGGTTTGACATACTTCCGCTATCACTTGGTCGAGTAGCTCGACCATAGAATTCGCAGCTTGACTCAAGCGGTCAGGATTTTCCGATCTGAACGCTTGCCAGGCGCCATTGCGGCGTCTCGCATAGCGTGATCCTAGCTCGTCCAAAAGTTCGGCGATTCGATCGGCGTTTTCCGGAAGTATCGTTTTCGTTTGTGGATTGGCTGGCGGCGCCTGCTTTAGAAATGCGAGGTGAGAGAGGAATTCCCGCACGCATTCGGGCGCCGCTACTTTATCGAACGGAGCACTGCAAAGCGGCAACACCACGGAGTATATGTTTTCGTTAAGCACCTTCCGTATACGTGTGATGTTCGTTGAGTCTCGCTCAGTTTCGAGGGTCGCGATAGCACAGATCGCGGCGCCTTTTAGGTACGACAAACTTTTATATTCTGCCTCCCGAGACGATAGGTGACCATTTTTCTCGTAATATTTGATCAGGTATCGAATATTTTCCGCGTCCTCTGCGATTTCAGGTACTTCGACGGTAGATTCGGCTAGGATTCCAGTTAGGGCATCGTCGAGAACCTTTAGCCCACGCGACAACGCTTGCTCGAACTGCTTGGGGAAATCGACATCGGCTCGAATATTTGGCTGCCAATCTCCTTTCTCGTTGGCTAGTTCGTCTGAGATTCGCAAATTATCTAGAAATCCCTCCCGTCCAAGAATAGTATAGATTCGGAACTTTACTCTGCTCTCGAGCCCAGCAAAATGGGGTGAATTCCTATTACGCTTGAGTCCCTCGGCGAGATCGTCTATCTCGTCACGCCCGAATTGAACTTGAACCTTGGTGGCTCGGAGTTCTATGAGGAACCGATAGTTGGAAATGCCCAGAATCCTTACATCGCCGGCGATGCCGGAGACGAGGGCGGCCATGTATTCGAAGGGATCGGTGATTTCTACCATTGGATTTTGGCGGGCTTCTCTAAGTACACCTAACGTGAAACACACACCTCAACAGGTGCACATTTACGCAGGCTAAGGTGTATAACGCCGCAATGATTTATATAAGCCGTTTGTTTTTCCATCATTAATTTTATCCAAAATGGTCGTCTGACCTCTTCCAACACCCCTACCCAAAAGCTACCCACCGCAGCTCGCTAACGAATTTCCATCAAAACATTACAGCATCGGCATGGAAACACAATCTATCCCATGGGTTAGGCGCTTGATCTTGGTTCATCAAAAGCATCATCCACGCAATCCATACGAGAATTTCACGAACACGGCAAGCGGGGTTGCCTGGCCTTCTTCCACCTACGAAGAGGCCGCGCTGATGCGCGGCCTCTTCGTGCTGTCGATCACCCGCCCGGCGTTGCAGCGGGGAATCTGCCTTACTACTCTCTGGCGGCCGTTGTTTCCAGCCCCCGCAGCTTGCCTTCGGCGCGCCAGTCGGCCAGGATCTGGAAGAATTCAATCGGCCCGCGGCCGTACTGGCCTGTAAGAAAGCCATTTCCCTCCAGGCCCTTGCCCTCGTTGTTGTAATAGCCCGGCGTGCACTCCGCGTAGAAGCGCTCGCCAAGCCGCGCCAGCTTGTTGATGGTGTTGACCCAATCGGTCTCCGCCTCCGCCGAGGCCTCGATCGTGGCGACGCCGTTATCCATTCCCTGTTTGACGACATAGGCGATGTGCCGGGCCTGTTCGTCCAGCATGTGGGTGAAGTTCGCGGTGAGCCCGGTTTGCGTCATGCCCATGAAAAAGCAGTTGGGAAAGCCGCGGGTGAACAGGCCGTGAAAGGTGGAAAGCCCCTTGGCCCACTTCTCGCTCAGTTTGAGCCCGCCCCGCCCGACGAGGTCGTAGCCGCATTGCAGGGTGTAGTTGGTGCCGACCTCGAAGCCCGTCGCAAAAATAATGCAATCGACCTCGTACACCTTGTCGCCCACCTGTACACCGGTGCGAGTGATGCCATCTACCCCTTTGCCATCGGTATCGACGAGGGTCACGTTCGGGCGGTTGTACGTGGTCAGGTACTCGTCGTGGAAACAGGGGCGTTTGCAGAACTGGCGATACCAGGGCTTCAGCGCCTCGGCGGTCGCCTTGTCCTTGACGACGGCCGCCGCGCGGGCGCGAACCTGTTCCATCTTCTGGAAATCGGCAATCTCGACCATGGCGGCGCGCTCGGCGTTCGTCATGCTGCCGTCCCGCGGCAGCACGTTGCCCAGATTGCGGAAGATCTCGGTCCAGCCGTCATGGACGAGATCCTGTTCCTGATAGCCGCCGCTGACCAGGACGTTGAAGTTATCCATGCGCTCGCGGTGCCAGCCGGGCTTCAGGCTTTTCGCCCACTCGGGGTCGGTGGGCTGGTTGTTGCGCACATCGACGGAGGATGGCGTGCGCTGGAACACATAAAGATGCTTGGCCGCCTCACCCAGATGGGGGATGCACTGGATCGCGGTGGCGCCAGTGCCGATGATGCCGACGCGCTTGTCCCTGAGCCCGGTCAGATTGCCCTCGCAACTGCCGCCCGTGTAATCGTAGTCCCAGCGGCTGGTGTGGAAGGTGTGTCCCTGGTACAGGTCGATGCCGGGGATGCCGGGCAACTTGGGCCGGTTCAGCGGGCCATTGGACATCGCGAGGAAGCGAGTCTTCATGCGGTCGCCACGGTTGGTTTTAATAAGCCAACGCTGCGCGTTTTCGTCCCAATGAATTTCAGTGACCTGGGTTTGCAGGCAGGCGTCGGTATACAAATCATACTTGCGAGCAATCGCCTGGGCGTGCGCGAGCATTTCCGGGGCGTGGGCGTATTTCTCCCTGGGTACATAATTGAGTTCTTCGAGCAGCGGCAAATACACGTAGGCCTCGATATCGCACTGCGCACCGGGATAGCGGTTCCAGTACCAGGTGCCGCCGAAATCGCCGCCCTTTTCGATCACGCGGATGCTTTTCACCCCCGCTTCCCGCAACCGCGCGCCGGCCAGCAGGCCGCCGAAACCGCCGCCAATGATCACCACATCGACTGCATCGGTGAACGGCTCGCGAGTCAACTCGGACTCGACATAGGGGTCATCGACGTACCGGGAAAACTCTCCGGTCGTGGTCTGGTACTGCTTGTTGCCCTCGGGACGCAACCGCTTGTCGCGCTCATAGCGGTATTTTTCGCGCAGTGCGTCGGGGTCGAACCCGAGATCGGTTGGCTGCTTTAGTTGACCGGCCTTGTTTTCCATCGTCTTTACCCTTAGCGTTAAAGGGATTCATATCAGTAAAATCTTTTTGTTGTCATCGCTTGCGATAGCACTCCAAGCAACATCAGGTGTCAGCTCGCGGCGCGCTCCGGTTCCCCCAGAGTGATGGTCAAGCCGGGCAAACT
>JBPPNE010000305.1:0-3992 GCA_051306415.1 Porticoccaceae bacterium | reverse complement strand
CGTCTGGCCAATCCGATGCGAGCGCATTGCAGCAATCTTACCGAAACCATTGTGAAGTCGGAGCATTGGATGGCGCAGAGAAAACCGTTGGCTGTCAACGCCGCGCTGTCCAAGTGGCTGGCGACACAGTTTCCGGCCCTGTGGCCGCACGCATAACGAGTCCGTAGAAAAACCCGCTAAAAGTGAGCGATGACGAGGCGCTGTAATTTTTTGAGTTGCGTCGCCGTGTCTTTGCCTGGCCTGCGGGGCCACGTAGTCAGGTCTAGATTAATAGCGTGATCCTAGTTATATTTTCCCGCCAAGAATTCCGAATTCTCGACAGGGTCTCAGCCACAGGCCCCCACGCGCGTGGCCACCGACTGCACATGCATGACCCCCGGCCCGAGGGCAGGAACCGACATATTGATATTCATCGTGCCGTGACCCTTGGTTTTGCTGTCCGCCGTGAACGTGCCGACGCCCGCGTAATTGAGCTCCGGCAGCGCCGGGTTGTGGCAGTCCATGCGCCAAGTCAGCGTATTGCCGGAACGGGTCGTCCGGTTGGCGGCGCACTTGAAACTGCCGTACTTGTGCATCATCACCGCCGGGTCAAAGCGAGGCTCGCTAATGCACTCCACATGGGTTTGCACCTGAGGCTGTGGCAAATAGGGTGTGATGGTCGAGGTGATTTTGGTCTCCCACTTGCCGGGCTGGATCGGCAGGCTATCGGCCATCGCGATACCCGCGCTAACAACACCAACGATCAGCGTCAGCAATGTGCGCGTGGCAGCGCCGATACGAGGCCTGTTCAAATGGATTATCTTCAAGGGGTTGCTCCCGGCTGATAGATCGAGGGCGCGATAGTAGCGGAATCGGTCGCGCAGATACCAGCACAGACAGCGGTAATCGGCTTCAGGATTGAGGCGAGGGGAAAGCCCGTGGAGCATGGGCAGTGCTCCATCGGGAGATCGATTCACCGAGAGCCAGGGATGCTCCGATTAACCTGATTTCATTCATGGTTCGACAAACTCACCACGAACGGAATCAGTGGATTGCCGTTCGTTCTGAGCTCCGCCTGTCCTGAGCTCGCCGAAGGATCAGAGAGCTTCTGCAGATCACTTCTAGGCGACTTCAAACAACCCCGCCGCGCCCATGCCACCACCGACACACATGGTGATGACGACGTATTTCTCGCCGCGGCGCTTGCCCTCGCGCAGGGCGTGGCCGACCATGCGGGCGCCGCTCATGCCATAGGGGTGGCCGATGGAGATGGCGCCACCGTTGATGTTGAGGCGCTCGTCGGGGATGCCGAGGCGGTCGCGGCAGTAGATCACCTGCACCGCGAAGGCTTCGTTCAACTCCCACACGCCAATGTCGTCCATCTTCAAACCGTGTTGTTTCAGCAGTTTCGGGATAGCGAATACTGGGCCGATACCCATTTCATCGGGCTCGCAACCGGCCACCGCGATACCGCGATAGATGCCCAGCGGCTGCAAGCCACGCTGCTCGGCGGTCTTGCTGTCCATCAACACACAGGCGGCGGCGCCGTCGGAGAGCTGGCTGGCGTTGCCCGCGGTGATGGTGCCGCCGTCAATGACCGGCTTCAGGCTGGCAAGGCCCTCGGCGGTGGTACTCGGGCGGTTGCCCTCGTCCTGCTTCAGCGTGCGCGCGACCAGATTGACGGTTTTGGTGGCCAGATCCTGCGCCGCCATCTGGGTGTTCACCTCGATGATCTCGTCGGCGAAGATGCCCGCATCCTGCGCCGCCGCGGTGCGCTGCTGGGATTGCAGGCTGTATTCGTCCTGGCGCTCGCGGCTGATGTTGTAGCGGCTGGCGACCACTTCGGCGGTTTGCAGCATGGCCATGTAGATATCCTTGTGCATCGCGATGAGGCTGTCGTCCTGTCCGCGATAGCGATTCTGGTGCTCGTTCTGCACCAGGCTGATCTGCTCGATGCCGGCGCCCACCGCGGTGGTCATGCCGTCGTGGACGATCTGCTTGGCGGCGGTGGCGATCGACATCAACCCGGACGAGCACTGGCGGTCCATGCTCATGCCGCTGACGGTGACCGGCAGGCCGGCGCGCAGGCCAGCCAAACGGCCGATGTTGTAGCCGGTGGTGCCCTGTTGCAGCGCGCAGCCCATCAGCACGTCATCGACCTCGGCGGGATCGACGCCGGCGCGCTCGATCGCCGCGCGGATCGCCATGGCGCCCAGGGTCGGGCCTTCGGTGTTGTTGAAGATACCCCGATAGGCCTTGCCAATCGGGGTGCGGGCACTGGATACGATCACTGCTTCTCTCATGGTCTGCTCCTGTCGCTATCTCGGTCTGAGAGCGGGGCGGCCAGCGGATACCGGCCGTGCCGCGCTTTGACTACTGGTGGCTTTTCTTGAAAAACTTCTGGATCTGCTGGCCGGCGTTGGTCATCACGCGCTGGCCGGCTTCATCGCTGATCTTGTCCCAGTTGGCGATGATGTTTTCCGGTGTCTGCTCGGCGGGGTGCAGAAAGATGCCGTCGGTTTCGTAGATGCGGGTACTGGCGTAACCGCCGGCGCCCGCGCACAGGATGAAGCGGGTGGGCGCCTCCTCGTGGCACAGCGTCAACAGCCCGGCGGTAACCGCTTCCGGTGTCATCATGTCGGCGACGCGCTTGTCCGGCATGATGTCCTCGGTCATCCGCGTGAACGCGGCGGGTGCGAGACAGTTCACTTTGATGTTGTATTTCTCGCCCTCCAGCACCAGCGCGTTCATCAGGCCCACCACCGCCATCTTGGCGGCGGCGTAGTTGGACTGGCCGAAGTTGCCGTACAGACCGCTCCCGGATGTGGTCATGACGACGCGGCCGTAGACCTGCTCCTTCATGATGTCCCACACCGCCTTGGTGCAGTAGGCGGAGCCCAGCAGATGGACATCGACGACGCTGTCGAGGTCGTCGATGCTCATCTTGGTCAGCGTCTTGTCGCGCAGGATGCCGGCATTGTTGATGAGCACATCCACCCGGCCCCACTGGCTCATGGTCTCGGCGACCATGGCCTGGACTTCGTCAAACTTGGCGACATTGGCGCCGTTGGCGATGGCGTCGCCGCCACGCTGCTTGATCAGCGCGACCACTTCCTGCGCGGCAGCGCTGGACTGGCCGGCGCCATGGCGGTCGCCGCCAAGATCATTAACCACTACTTTGGCGCCGCGCGCGGCGAGCGCGAGCGCGTGGGAACGGCCGAGGCCGTTGCCGGCACCGGTGACTATGGCCACACGGCCATCAAAACTTACGCTCATGACAGTTTCCTCAGTTCAGGGTTAGAATTTTTGTAACAGCCGCCAGCTTACTTGGCAAACACCATGGTTAGCCACTCGGCGATCAGCGCGGGCTTGGCCTCGCCCTCGATTTCGATGGTGACTTCCAGTTTGAACAGATACTGGCCGGGACTCTTTTCGGCGGCTTCGAGTACCTTGGCGCGGGCGCGAATGCGGCTGCCGACCTTGACCGGCTGCAGGAAGCGCACCTTGTCGAAGCCGTAGTTGACGCCCATGGTGCGGTTGGGCACATCGACGCCGACACCGTTTTGCAGAAAATACGCCAGCATCGACAGCGTCAGGAAACCATGGGCAATGGTGGTGCCGAAGGGCGACTGCGCCGCCTTCACCGGATCGACATGGATGAACTGGTGATCCTTGGTGACATCGGCGAAGTCGTTGACGCGCTGCTGGTCGATGGCGAACCAGTCGGAAACCCCGGCGTCCTGACCGATGTGCGCCGCGAGATTCTTGGTATCGATTCTGATCGTCATGCCCTGTTCCTCGTTCTGATTCTGGTATTGGATGACTTTGCTATTGGAATGGAGTTGCGGCGCTACGCTTTTCTAGTAGCCGGTCTAGTAGCCGGACAGCTGGGCAAAGCGCTGCAAGTGGTAGCGCTCGTCGCCGAACAACTGCTGCAGCGTCCGCGCGCGCTTCAGGTAGAAACCGATATCGAATTCGTCGGTCATGCCGATGCCGCCGTGGAGTTGCACCGA
>JBPPNE010000304.1:0-2587 GCA_051306415.1 Porticoccaceae bacterium | reverse complement strand
TGCGCTGCCCGCGCATATCGCCTTGCTCGATGGCCAGGGGCTCATCATCTCGGTGAATGAGGCGTGGCGGCGATTTGGCCGTGCCAACGCAGCCCATAATCCGGGACATGAGCTCGGCGTCAATTACCTCGAGATCTGCGACAACGCACCGGGCGATGACGCAGCCGAGTCTCACCAGGCCGCCGCAGGCATTCGTTCGGTGCTGGGTGGCGTGCTAACCAGCTTCTCGATCGAATATCCCTGTCATTCGCCAACGGCGCAGCGCTGGTTCCTGCTGACGGTGACACCGCTGGCCGACGACCATCCGAATAGTGTCGTGGTCATGCACCTGAATATCACGGCGCGCAAAACAGCCGATCAAAAATTCAAGGATCTGCTGGAGTCCGCGCCCGACGCGATGGTGCTCGTCAACCGCGACGGCGAAATGGTGCTGGTCAACGCCCAGGCGGTCAATTTGTTCGGCTGGCGCCGCGAGGAACTGTTGGGCCAGCAGATCGAGATACTCGTGCCCGAACACTTGCGCGGCAAACACCCGGGATGCCGGAGCGGTTTTTTCACGCAGCCGCGTGCGCAGGCAATGGGCACGGGACAGGAACTGCTCGGGCTGCGCAGGGACGGTAGCGAATTCCCGATAGAAATCAGCCTTAGCCCGCTGGAGACAGACGAAGGCACCCTGGTGATGAGCGCCATTCGCGACATTACCGCACGCAAGGAAGCGGAACGCACGATCGTAAACCTCAATCGCGTCTATGCCATGCTGAGCGGCATCAATACCCTCATTGTCCGGGTGGCCGACCGCGACGAACTGTTCAGGACGGCGTGCCGGATCGCGGTCGAGCAAGGCGGGTTCCGCGTGGTCTGGATAGTCATGGCCGATCACAGCACGAAGAGGATGGCCCTGGTCGCCGCGGAAGGCATGGGTGAAGAATTGCGGACCGCCATCAATGACCTGTTTACATCGAGCGAGGGTTCGTTGCTGGGAGCTACCCAGACCGCGCGCGCGATCAGGGAGAAAAAGGCCGTCGTGGTCAACACCGCGCAAAGCGCCCCCGGGATTTTGTTCAGCAAGGAACACGCCGAAGCCGGAATTCGCTCCATAGCCATTTTGCCGCTGGTGGTTGCGGATCAAGCGGTAGGCGCGCTGGGCCTGTACGCCGGAGACTTGGAATTCTTCCAGGAAAAAGAGTTGAAGCTGTTGACCGAACTGGCCGGCGACATTGCTTTTGCCATCGATCACCTCGACCAGCAGCAGCGGCTCGATTACCTCGCCTACCACGATGTGCTCACCGGCCTGGCGAACCGCGCTCTGTTTCTCGATCGGGTGACGCAGTACCTGCACAGCGCGGTCAGCGGCGGGTACCAGCTGGCGGTGTTCCTGATCGACCTGGAGCGATTCAAGAACATCAACGACAGCCTCGGCCAGCCGGCCGGCGACGCGCTGTTGAGACAGGTGGCGCAGTGGCTGACACAGATCGCCGGCGATGCCAATCTGTTGGCGCGCGTGGGGGCGGACCACTTCGCCGTGGTGATGCCGGAAATAAAGCGCGCGGGCAATGTGGCGCGGCTGCTCGAGAAAACGATGGCGGCGCTTTTAGTGCATCCGTTCGGCCTGAATGACGCCGTGTTCCGAATCGCCGCCAAGGTCGGAGTGGCGCTGTTCCCGGATGACGGCGGCGATGCCGAGACCCTGTTCAGAAACGCCGAGGCGGCGCTCAAGAGGGCTAAGGCGAGCGGCGAGCGCTACCTGTTTTACACGGGGGCAATGACCGAGATGGTGGCCGTCAAGCTCAGCCTGGAAAATCAGTTGCGGCAGGCGCTCGACAATGGGGAATTCGTGCTCCATTACCAGCCCAAGGTGAACCTCGCGAGCGGCAAGCTCACCGGCGCCGAGGCGCTGATCCGCTGGCATGATCCGCGCACGGGCCTGGTGCCGCCGGGCCAGTTCATCCCGATTCTGGAAGAAACTGGATTGATCCATGACGTTGGGCGCTGGGCGCTGGGCCAGGCCATCGCCGACTACCTGCGCTGGGGTGCCGCCGGCCTGGCTGCCGTGCCCATCGCGGTGAATGTGTCGCCGCTGCAACTGCGCGATCGCGGCTTCATCGCCGAGATCCAGCAGGCAATCGATATCGACGTGCAGGCGGCGGCCGGACTGGAGCTGGAGATCACCGAAAGCCTGATCATGGCGGACGTCGAGCACAGTATCGCCAGCCTGAAGGCGATCCGCGCCCTGGGCGTCATCATCGCCATCGACGACTTCGGCACCGGCTTCTCCTCGCTCAGCTACCTCGCCAAGCTGCCGGTAGATACGCTGAAGATCGACCGCTCGTTCGTGATCGACATGACTGCCGGGCCGGAGGGGTTGGCGCTGGTCTCCACCATCATCAACCTGGCGCATGCGCTCAAGCTCAAGGTGGTGGCGGAGGGTGTCGAAACCGAGGAGCAAGCGCGTCTGTTGCGGATGCTGAGCTGCGACGAAATGCAGGGCTTTTTATTCAGCAAACCGGTGCCGAGCGATATCTTCGAAACCCGGTTTCTGGCCCCGCCTGCCGCCGGGTGACTTTCCTGTTCGGTCTTCGATCAGTTG
>JBPPNE010000303.1:0-2883 GCA_051306415.1 Porticoccaceae bacterium | reverse complement strand
TCGCGGTGGTGGATATAGCCAAGCTGGCGGGTGATGGTGAGCCCGGGGCAGGCCAAGGGTCGTAAGCTGTGATCGATCATGGTGGCTGGCAGCATGCCCCAGCCGAGACCGACAGAAACCATCATCTTGATTGTCTCCAGATAGTTGGTCGCCATGCTGGCATTTAGTGGCAAACCGTGGCGGTCAAAAAACGCCTTGATCATACGGCCGGTATAGGTGCCAAGGCCGGGCAGAATCGCTGGATACTGGCTGAGCAGATCGAGATTGAGACTGGCGTCACTCCGAGCCAGCGGGTGATCCGCGGCGGCGACCAGTTGCAGGGGATCCTGCCAGATTGGGTGGGCCAGGATACGCGGGTGATCGTCCGGGGCGAGGGTGATCACTGCGATTTCAAAGCGCCCCTGCAGAATGGCGCCGTAGGCGACCTCGGAATCCATGAATTCCGCGCTCAGGGTGACCTCGGGATGCCGGCTGGCGAAGGTCTTCAGCACCGGCGGCAATCGATGCAGGCCGATATGGTGGCTGATGGCGATGCGCAACTGCCCCGAGATGCCGCCGGAGAGATCGCGGATCAATTGCCGGGTGTCGGCGACATCCTGGAGGATGGCGCGGGCGCGGGGCAGCAAGGCGTGCCCGGCATCGGTGAGTTTGACGTTGCGGGCGATGCGGTCAAACAGCCGGCACGCGAGCTGTTCTTCGAGTTGGGCAATGCGCTTGCTGACCGCGGGTTGGGTGAGGTGGATGCGATCGGCCGCCACCGAGAAGGAGCGGGCATCGGCGACCGCGAGAAAGGCTTCGAGCAACTGAGTGTCCATGCCAACAACTTATCAAATTCACATTTGGAATTGAAATAATAAAAATTATGAATTTGTTTTATCTGAAAGCGGGTTCTAAACTGCTTGTATCAGTTGATCAACCTCGACGGAGGTCGCCATGAGTCCAAAAACCATCAATGCAAAGACCCTGTACGACAAGCTGTGGGAGTCCCACCTGGTCAAGGAGCGGGATGACGGCTCGGCGCTGCTCTATATCGACCGCCACCTGCTCCACGAGGTGACTTCGCCACAGGCATTCGAGGGCTTGCGCCTGGCCGGTCGCAAGCCCTGGCGGATCGATGCCAACCTGGCGACCGCGGATCACAATGTGCCCACCGATAAAGTCGAGCGCGCCGGCGGTGTCGCCGCCATTGCCGACGCGGTGTCGCGCATCCAGGTGCAAACCCTGGACGACAACTGTCTCGAATACGGCATCGTCGAGCACGGCATCAACGATCCGGGTCAGGGCATCGTCCACGTCATTGGCCCGGAGCAGGGCGCAACCCTGCCGGGCATGACGGTGGTCTGTGGCGATTCCCACACCGCGACCCACGGTGCGCTCGGCGCGCTGGCTCACGGCATCGGTACTTCCGAGGTCGAGCATGTGCTTGCGAGCCAGTGTCTGGTGACCCAGAAAATGAAGAACATGCTGGTCCGCGTCGACGGCCAGCTCGGGTTTGGGGTGACTGCCAAAGACGTGATCCTCGCGATCATCGGCAAGATCGGCACCGCCGGTGGCACTGGCTGCGCCATTGAATTCGCCGGCCAGGTATTCCGCGACCTGAGCATGGAAGGCCGGATGACGGTGTGCAACATGGCCATCGAGGCTGGCGCCCGCGTCGGCATGATCGCGGTGGACGGCACCACCATCGCCTATGTGCAGGGGCGTCAGTACGCGCCCAAGGGCGCCGACTGGGAGCACGCGGTCAGCTATTGGCGGACGCTGCACAGCGATGACGGCGCCGTATTCGACAAAGTGGTCGAATTGCGCGGCGAGGCTATCTTGCCCCAGGTCAGCTGGGGCACCTCGCCCGAGATGGTGCTGCCAATCAGCGGCCGGGTGCCCAACCCGGACCACATCGCCGACCCGATGCAGCGCGAGGGCGTTGTGCGCGCACTGCGCTACATGGGGTTGACGGCGGATATGCCGCTGACCGACATCCGCGTCGATCGCGTCTTCATTGGCTCCTGTACCAATTCGCGGATTGAAGATCTGCGCGCCGCTGCCGCCATCGCCAACGGCCGCACCGTGGCGGCGTCGGTGAAGCAGGTGTTGATTGTGCCTGGCTCGCAGGCGGTGAAGGTGCAGGCCGAGGCCGAGGGTCTCGACCGCATTTTTGTCGCCGCGGGCATGGAGTGGCGCGAGCCCGGTTGTTCAATGTGTCTGGCGATGAACGCCGACAAGCTGGAGCCCGGTGAACATTGCGCGTCCACCTCAAACCGGAATTTCGAGGGCCGCCAAGGCAATGGCGGGCGCACCCATCTGGTCAGTCCGGCCATGGCCGCGGCGGCGGCGATTGCGGGGCATTTTGTCGATGTGCGCGACTTTATCCGTTGAAAGATATCCGTTAAGCGACGTATTCGTTAAGGAGGCTGCCATGAAAAGCTTTACCGTACATACCGGATTGGTGGCGCCGATGGACCGGGCCAATGTCGATACCGACATGATCATTCCCAAGCAATTTCTGAAATCCATCAAGCGCAGCGGCTTCGGCCCCAACCTGTTCGACGAGCTGCGCTATCTGGATCAGGGGCTGCCCGATCAGGACAACAGCGGTCGCCCGCTGAACCCGGATTTTCCGCTCAACTGGCCGCGCTACCGGGGGGCATCGATCCTGCTCGCGCGGTCCAATTTCGGCTGTGGTTCCAGTCGCGAACACGCACCCTGGGCTCTGGAGGATTACGGCTTTCGTGCCGTGGTCGCACCGAGCTTTGCCGATATATTTTTTAACAATTGCATAAAGAATGGACTTCTTCCCATTGTTTTGGATGAGATTATTGTTGATCAATTGTTCGCTGAAGTGGCCGCGACCGAGGGCTATCAACTCAGCCTCGATTTGCGCAATCT
>JBPPNE010000302.1:0-3384 GCA_051306415.1 Porticoccaceae bacterium | reverse complement strand
TTTCGCAAGCTGCTGGTGCGCTATGAGAAACTTGAGCGCAGCTTCCTCGCGCTCAACCATCTTGCGGCTGGGATAATCGCGTTCCGAAAGGTGCGTTTCAAGATAAACATTATTTACGGATAAGTTCTTAGGGAAAAGGCCGTTTATTCTTCTTATACTTCCGCGAACTGGATGATTCTCCTCGAAGGCTCGGAACTAGGAACTATATTGATATCACCTTGTCTAGGAATAGGAATGTCACCCACCGAGGGGGAGCAGAATGACAGACCAAGGCGATTATGACAGCGAGACCAGCAACGGCGGCGAGACTCATCAGCGCGTCCCCGCCAAGGGAAAGCATGCGGCAGAGAGCCATCTGACCACCAACCAGGGCATCCGCGTTTCGGACAATCAGAACCAGCTCAAGGCGGGTGAACGCGGACCGGTGCTACTCGAAGACTTCGTCTTGCGTGAGAAGATCTTTCACTTCGACCATGAGCGTATTCCAGAGCGCATCGTCCATGCCCGCGGCTCGGCTGCTCACGGTTATTTCGAACTCTATGAGTCGCTGTCGGATATAACAAGGGCGGACCTATTCCAGCGTGCCGGCGAAAGGACAGAAGTCTTCACCCGCTTTTCGACCGTCGCCGGCGGGGCGGGCTCGGTCGACACACCCCGCGACGTGCGCGGCTTCGCGGTCAAGTTCTACACTCAGGAAGGCAACTGGGATCTGGTCGGCAACAATATCCCCGTATTCTTCATCCAAGACGCGATCAAGTTTCCCGACCTGATTCATTCGGTGAAGATGGAGGCTGATCGCGGCTATCCGCAAGCGGGGAGCGCACACGATACCTTCTGGGACTTTATCTCTCTCACACCCGAGTCCACCCACATGATCATGTGGGCGATGTCGGACCGGGCAATCCCGCGCTCGCTGCGTACGATGGAGGGCTTCGGCGTCCATACCTTCCGGCTCGTCAATGCCGCTGGCAAGTCAACCTTTGTCAAGTTTCACTGGAAACCCAAGCTCGGCGTGCAGTCGACGTTATGGGACGAGGCGGTGAAGATCGCCGGTGCCGATCCCGATTTTCACCGCCGCGATCTGTTCGAGGCGATCGAGCGCGGCGCTTTTCCGGAATGGGAGTTCGGCATTCAGGCGTTCGATCAGGCGTTTGCCGATGCATTCGATTTCGACGTGCTCGATCCGACCAAGATCATTCCGGAGGAGCTATTGCCCGTCCGCATGATTGGACGGATGGTGCTCGACCGCTGGCCGGACAACTTCTTCGCCGAGACCGAGCAGGTTGCCTTTTGCCCCGCCAATATCGTGCCCGGCGTCGATTTCACCAATGATCCGCTGCTCCAGGGCCGGCTATTCTCCTACCTCGATACGCAGAAAAGCCGCCTGGGTACCGCCAACTTCCACCAGATTCCCGTCAACGCGCCCAAATGTCCGATGATGAACTTTCAGCGCGACGGGCAAATGCAGATGTTGCAACCCAAGGGTCGCGCCAACTACGAGCCGAACAGCCTCGGTGAAGTTGGCGAAATTAGCGGCCCGCGCGAGTGCCCGATGACCGGCTTCACGACTTTCGAAGGCCGCGCCGACAGCAACGAGCAAGGCGACAAGCTCCGTGTCCGCCCCGCGAGCTTCGCCGACCACTACAGCCAGGCGCGGCTGTTCTTTCGCTCGCTGGCCAAGCCCGAGCAGGCGCACCTCGCTTCGGCGCTGGTCTTCGAACTGTCCAAGGTCGGGCTTGAGCACATCCGTACCCGCGTGGTCGCGAATCTTGTCAACGTCGATCCGGCTCTTGCCGGGCGTGTTGCCAGTGGCCTCAACATGGATATGCCAAAGGCGTCGAAGAGTGCAGCGCCGGTGCAGGATCTCGATCTCTCGCCAGCGCTGCGCATCATTGATGGCCCGCTGGAGCGCGACACGCTCGACGGCCGCTCCGTTGGCATTCTTGTCGCGGACGGATCGGACGCGAAGGCCGTCGCTACACTTGCCCGCGCGATCAGCGCCGCTAGCGGCCGCGTCGTGATCATTGCACCCAGGGTTGGCGGCGCGAAGCTGTCGGATGGCTCGCTGCTGAAGGCAGATGGCCAACTCGCCGGCACACCTTCGGTCATGGTCGATGCCATCGCGCTCGTACTGTCCGAAGCTGGTTGCGAGACTTTGCTCAACGAAGCGGCCGCGATCCAATTCGTGATGGACGCCTTCAGCCATCTGAAGGCGATCGGCCACACCGCGGAGGCCAAGCCACTGCTCGACAAGGCAGGCGTTACGGCAGACGACGGCGTCGTCCCTCCGGACAAGGATTTCGTCAAGGCTGCCGGCAAACGCTATTGGGACCGCGAGCCCAAGGTGCGCACCTTGGCCTGACCAGCTCCATCCGCCAAGGCACTAATCGGCGATAAAATCCGGCGTGGTAGCGTCTTAGAGACGACGCCGGATTTGCGGCTCAGGCCAAACTTGCGCAATAAAGTTGCGGAAGAATTAATTTTATCGTCACCCAGCCTGCCCCGCTGGTGAATCAATTGCGCATATGCGGGAGGAATCCGGACTAAAGGGGTTTCCCATGTTTTTTGAAGGCATCGGGTTCGAGAGACTCGCTCGTAACTCCTATCTGGTGGGCGATGGGTTCGAGGCCGCCGTTATCGATCCAAGTCGCGACGTCGGCCGCTACATCGACCGCGCGATGGCGCATCACGTACGCATCTCAGTCATCTTCGAAACCCACCGCAATGAAGACTACATTTCCGGCACCCGTGAATTGGCAAAAAGAACCGCCGCAACCCTGGCGCGGCCTGAGCCCCGACTACATGGTTCCCTACGCGCATACGATCCACAACGGACAGCGGTTTGAGCTAGGGTCACTGCGGCTCTGGGCTCTGGAAAGACCAGGTCACACTGACGATTCGATTTCCATAGCCTTCGCCCATCTGGATACGGGTGAGAGTGCGTTGGGCGCAATCACTGGCGATGCCCTCTTCGTAGGTGATGTCGGCTGCACTGACTTTTATCCGGATCGCCGGGAACACGTAGCCGGCTTGCTCTTCGATAGTCTGCAAGACAAGCTATTGCCGCTGGGTAATCAGACAGTGATCTATCCGGCACACGGCGCCGGCTCAGTCTGTGGCGCTGGAATGGCACAACGGGAGACCAGCACAATTGGCGTCACCGTCAGCAACGCCAGCCTGCACAACGGTGATGAAATCGCGCGGCTCGGCGTCGCCATCGTGCGCCGCGCCGGCGATGTGATTCCCCAGG
This sequence comes from Porticoccaceae bacterium, assembly GCA_051306415.1. GTDB lineage: Bacteria > Pseudomonadota > Gammaproteobacteria > Pseudomonadales > Porticoccaceae > CBDDRG01. Next base: position 134 of record JBPPNE010000302.1, on the reverse strand, counting down.
TGGTGGCGGTCGCCGAGAAGGCGCCGGATGGTATCAGCATCCTATTTCCCCGCCAGTGTCCGGTCTGCGGCTCGGATGTGGTGCGTGCCGACGGCGAAGTGGCGGCGCGCTGTGCTGGCGGCCTGTCCTGTCCG
>JBPPNE010000301.1:0-6050 GCA_051306415.1 Porticoccaceae bacterium | reverse complement strand
CCTATTCAACGGCAAGAAACCTGTTCCCCATTGGCGTTTAGCCTTAGGAAGACTGGGGTAATGGCTATCTACTTAGCGGTCGCCTTGGCGGCTCTCGCCGCGGGAGTTTTCCGCGATACCGCCTTCGCGGGAGCTGCTTTCTTGACGGCAGCCGGTGCAGCTTTCGTCTTCTTCGCTTTTACCGAGTTGGTGAGTGTTTCGATGTGCACGGCCAAATCGTCTATCTGGCCAGCCAGCGAGCGCAAGGCACCGAACGTCGGTACGCCCAGCTTCTGCAGAGCCTTGGCAACCCGGGTATCAAATACATCTTCCAGCTTCTCGGACGCGGTAGGGATTTTATCCAGCAACTCGCCCATTTTTTTTGCCGCCGCATCGCTGCTCTCGTTAACCAGCTCGCGCGAACGACCTTCGAGCGTAGCGCCTTTATCGACGAGCTTCTGGAACAGCTCACTGCTCTCCTCACGCGCGGTGGCAAAGGCCCCCAGGCCAGCGAGCCAGATGTCACGGTTATACTCCACCGCTTTTTCAGCAACGGAACGACTGGTGTCAACCGTCTTATTGACCAGTTTACTGCTTTTATCCCGCAAGGCTTTTATTCGCTTGTTGTTGGACAACTTGGTATTAGTCATAATCGATCTCCTGTGCTATCGGCGTGATTACCGAAACAATGATTAAACGTTGTGTCCCCAATCGAAATTTCATTCGAGTTCAGCCAGTTGAAGATCACAGGTCGGACTGTGACCGATAAAAATAGAGTGATAAACCTAAAATTCGACGCCCTCGGTTGCAACCATTGTCCGCCCATTCAAGCTTCGTCATCACAGCGAAGCGTCAATGGCACGGAAGACGGTGCGATTGAAATCGCCATGGCGCGGTGAAGAGAATGGATTGAAAGCTACCATCAATAAAATCAATCCGTTGAGCACGATCACGACTATGCCGCGGCCTAGTCGCGAGCAGTTATAAAGCTGCGCAGCATGTCTGTAAGAGGAACGAAAGACCGGATTCTGCAGACGAGTCTGAGATTATTTAACGCCGCTGGGTCACCCGCCGTATCAACCAATCATGTGGCGATCGAAGCGGATATCAGTCCAGGCAATCTCTATTACCACTACAAGGGAAAGGCCGATATTATCAATGCGCTTTTCCTTCAGTTTGAACAGGAGTTGGTGCCCTTGTTATTCAGTGCAGATGAGCGCCGCGAAATTGGCATTGAGGATCTCTGGTTTTATCTGCATGTCAGCTTTGAACTGGTGACAAAATATTGTTTTGTTTTCACGGACACCGATTATCTGACTGCAAAGGTACCCCATTACGCCTCTCGATACCGAAGATTACTCGTGCGGAAACGTCAATCCTTGTTGGCAATCCTCAATAACATGGCGAGTCAGGGCGTCCTGGCGGCATCGGCGGATGTGATGAATGTCATCGCAACCAACATGTTATTGATTATTGCCCACTGGCTTGGCTTCAGGAGAGCTATCGGGCCCACCGACCACGGCGACACTGAGATATCCGAGTTCACTCAGGGCGTGTATCAAGTAATATCGGTGTTGGTTCCCTATATGACGCCGACGTATCGGGATCAACTGCAGACACTTGGCGATAAATACCAATAAATCCAACCGGGGGTGGCATCAGTGAGCTGGCAGATGAAAGTGGTAAATGGGTTGTCGCGAGTTATCGTCAAACCGGCGATTCGCAGGGCTTCGACGTCAGCCAACTTCGATAATCCCGCGGAGACCATCGCCAAATTGCGCCGCTGTGTGGTCAAACTCGACAACCTGATGAGCCGGTCATCCAGGCCATCGGCGACGACAGTTCCGGTCGCGAACCACCCCAGCTATCTTTGGATAGACGAAGCTCCCGGTAGCTCAAAAACCATCCTGTACCTTCATGGCGGCGGCATGATCATCCACGCGCCCGGCATCTATCTCAGTTGGGCCCAACGACTGTCCGCCGCCGTTCAGGCCAGGGTGCTGTTGGTTGATTATCGGCTGGCACCGGAATATCCCTACCCCGCCGCCAACGACGATTGCTTTGCCGCTTACCGCTGGCTGCTGGAACAGGAAAAACTCAACCCGAAGGCGATTGTTATCGCGGGCGATTCCGCCGGCGGCTATCTCACCCTGGCCACCTTGCTGAAGATTGTCCAGGTCGGTTTGCCAGTGCCCGGTTGTGCTATCGCCCTCTCCCCATTGACCGATTATTCACTCGGTAGCGACTCCATGCTCACCAACGAGGGCGCTGATCCATTGTTGAGCAATCGCCTGATTCCGCTGGCCCGGCGCCTGGTGCTGGGAGAGCACTCGCCCACCGATCCCATGGCCTCGCCCATCTATGCGGATTTGTCCGGGTTTCCACCCATCCAGATCCACGTCAGCAGCAACGAAATCCTGCGCGACGATGGCGTACGCTTCGCCGCTAAAGCGAAACGTCAGGGTGTCGATAGCGAATTGATTGAATGGAAAAACACCACCCATGTTCACCCGCTGATCGATGGCATCCCGGAGAGCGAGCAGGCCATGAGCAAAATAGTTGCCTTCATCAACGCTAAAATTTCGACGTCACGTTAAATGAAATTAATGCACCTACGTGGCGCTGACTCGGCGAAATTCTCGCCATAATGACTGTGGTCGAACCATCAACAAGGGTTGTGCCCAAGTGTATTTAGAGCCGGCATACGGATGATCAACAGACCGCAGGATGCGACAGAATTTTAGCCATAAAAGATTTCCAACTGTGCGATGGTTGTCCTATGAATAAGAAAAATGTTCCGCAGGGAGAAATCGGCAGCGCCCTGCTAGCACTCACCAACAACAGATTTTTGAGCTGGCTGCCCGGAGCCGGGCTACTCGGCGAATACCTGCAGTGGCCCGATGAAATTCCCCGACCAGAAATTTCCCTCAGCAATTTGGTCAAGGTCGGCGTTGACGAAGGCCTGTTAACCGTCCTGGGCTCAGCACTGACGCGACCCCGGTTGCCCACCCCCGGGATGCGTCAACGTGCCCGCGAGGAACTTGAAGAGACCCTATCTATATTCAATGCCAACGGTTGGATCGACAACCCTGAAACCTACCATCGCCAGCCACCCGAACTAACCAAGACCAAATTCAAGCGTGAAACATCCTGGGGCATTCGCTATGAACACATGACGTTCGAAAGCGATTTTGAACCCAGGTTGGGGGAGCCGGGCCGCTTCCGCTGGCTTGGCTATGAGCCAAACCATACCGCCCACGCCTGGGTCTTGCGCCACGCCGGCACGCCGCGACCCTGGATGATCTGCATTCACGGCTATCGGATGGGCTCGCCCTGGATGGATCTACCGGCTTTCCGGGCCGAACGTCTGCATCGACAGCGCGGCATCAATGTCCTCAACTATGTGCTGCCGTTGCACGGCCCACACAAGATCGGCGCAAGAAGTGGTGACGGCCTGCTTCAGGCCGGCTACGTCAATTTCATTCACGCCGAAGCTCAAGCCATATGGGATCTCCGGCGCATTCTCGACTGGTTGAAAAAAGATCAGCAGGCCCCCGCTGTCGGTGCGTACGGACTGTCGCTGGGCGGTTTCACCACCGCCCTGTTTGCCGGGTTGGCGCCCGGGCTGGCGTGCGCCATCGCCGGGGTACCACCGGCAGACATTACCCGCGCGTCCAGACGTCTGGGCGGACGCGGGCTGCTCTATTTTCTGGAGATGAAAGGCATGCCCTGGGGCGACGCCGAGCGCGCCTCTCGGGTGGTTTCGCCGTTAGCCTTTTCGCCGAAGCTCGCCAAGGAGCGCCGCTACATTTTTGCCGGCCTGTTGGATCGCCTCGCCGTGCCGCGCGAGCCGTACGATCTGTGGGAGCACTGGGAGCGCCCGACTATCGATTGGTATCCCGGCAACCATGTTACTTTTCCGATCGAAAGCAGTGTCCAGTCCCTGGTTGACGACGCCATCAAGACTTGGCTGTCAATAACACCGAAAGCAAAAAGAGTAGCAGTTTCCAACGGATCAAAGCGCGCATCCGGTTAACCGACAACAACACCCGAGCGCGCTACCATCGACCGGCCGGCGCAATGCGGCTGGTAAAGCCGTAGCTTGCCGTAAGCGATGCCGTGCCCGTTGTTAAAGCCGCAACCTCAGTTGAACTTCAGCCTCGAAATCCCGTCTCAGCGGACGCTGCTCCGGCAACTCCTGAACAAACTTTGAGCCTGCATCGACAAGTCTTTACAATCCCCACCCTGCCAAGTGTCAACACCACATTCACCTTCACTACGAATCCACACTATGAGCCAGCGGAACCGGATCCAAGCGTTATTGTCATTTCTCAACAGTCGTATCGTCGGCCAGCAACAACTTTCACAGCGCTTGGTCATTGCGCTGCTGGCGGATGGCCACCTGCTCGTCGAGGGCGCGCCGGGGCTGGCCAAGACCAAAGCCATCAGCACCCTCGCGGAGGGCATTGAGGGAAGCTTTCACCGCATCCAGTTCACCCCGGATTTGCTCCCCGCCGATATCACCGGCAGTGACATCTATCGACCCGAAACCGGCGGTTTCGAATTCAAGGCCGGGCCCATTTTTCACAGCCTGGTGTTGGCGGACGAGGTCAACCGGGCGCCGGCCAAGGTGCAGTCCGCCCTGCTCGAAGCCATGGCCGAACGCCAGATCAGCGTCGGCCTCAACACCTATCCGCTGCCCCGGCTATTCCTGGTCATGGCAACCCAGAATCCCATCGAACAGGAGGGCACCTATCCGCTGCCGGAGGCGCAGCTCGACCGCTTCCTGATGCATGTCGCCGTCGACTATCCGGCGCCTGAAGCGGAGCGCCAGATCCTGCGTCTGGCGCGCGATGAAGCCGGCGGCATCCGCCCGGAACCGCCGCCGAAGCTGGCGGAGACCGACGTCATCGCCGCCCGCGGCGAAGTTCTCGCCGTCCACATGGCCGAGAACGTTGAGGAATACCTGATCCAGCTGATTCTGGCCAGCCGTCGCCCGGAGGCCTACAGCAGCGAGCTGCGGGAGTGGATCGAGTACGGCGCCAGCCCCCGTGCCACCATCGCGCTCGACCGCTGCAGCCGCGCCCAGGCCTGGCTCGACGACCGCGATTTCGTCACCCCGGACGATATCCGCGCCGTCCTTGGCGACATTCTGCGCCACCGCCTGATCCTCAGCTTTGCCGCTGAAGCCAACGGCATCACGACGGACCGGGTCATCGACGAACTCATCGCCCGGGTACCCTCCGCCTGATGTCAACGCCGACGCTGCCGCCACAGGTTGCCGCAGCCGCTGAAGACCTCCTGCGCCTGCGCCATGGCGCCCGCGAGCTGACCTTCTTCCCGCGCATGGCGCCGGGCACCGCTCCCGCTGGCAACCGCGGTTCGCGCTTTCGCGGCCGCGGCATGGACTTCGATGAGGTCAGACCCTATCAAGCCGGCGACGATATTCGCACGATCGACTGGCGCGTCACCGCGCGCACCAATACGCCGCACACCAAGATGTTTCGCGAGGAGCGCGAGCGACCACTGGTGCTGGCCGTGGATTTGCGCCCCAACATGTTTTTCGGCAGCCGCAAGCTGAAGTCTGTCACCGCCTGCGAAATGGCCGCAACCCTGGCCTGGACTGGCCTCAACGCCGGCGACCGCGTCGGCGGCCTGGTCTTCGGCCCCGAGGGCCAAAACGATATTCGCGCGCGCCGGGGCGACCAGGGTGTGCTGCAACTGATTCACTCGCTCAGCGCCGCCAGTATCGCGTTGCACCGCAAGCAACCGAGTCAACAGAGTCTCGCGGAGATTCTCGAGGACGCCCGGCGGGTTGCCAATCCCGGTTCAACCGTCGCCGTGATCAGCGATTTCCACGACATCGACGCCCGCTGCGAGCGCCACCTGTTCGATCTGGCTCGCCATACCGACATCACCCTGTGCCAGGTCTACGACCCGCTCGAACAGGAGTTGCCGCCACCCGGCTGGTACGGGTTCCAGACTGGCACCCAGCGATTTTCCCTGGCGACGGGCAAAGCGTCACTGCGCCACAATTTCGCGCAACAATTTGTCGCCCGCGCGGAGCTACT
>JBPPNE010000300.1:0-3500 GCA_051306415.1 Porticoccaceae bacterium | reverse complement strand
CTCTTTGATCTCAGCCCGGGTACGGGGCGTCGTGCGGGCTTGGGCGTGTACTTGACTCATGTGGGCTGCTCTGCGTTGAAGGACTCAATCACGCCGCGCATCACATCCCTTGCTCGGAATAGTGGCCAGCTTCGAATGGGTAGATGATCACACGGGATGCGACACCTAAGCAGCATCCATTGCGGACGATCCACCAGCGGGTGGATGCGGCTCTGATGACGATGAATGGCACGCTCACGGTGACGCTTTCGCACACGGGGACGCATCGATTCCGCCCGAGCGCCTGATCCACGCGTTGCTGCTACAGATTTTCTTGTCGGTCTGCAGCGAACGCCTGCTGATGGAACAATTTGACTACAACCTCCATCCGCGAGTGGGGAGATACCATTCGACCAAACGACAACGGGGCGGAAGCTCCGTTATTTTTGTCCGGTCGCTCGTAGCGATGGCAACGAAGGAGTCACTCGACCTGGATAGTTCCTGTCATGCCGGCTTCGTAATGGCCTGGCACCAGGCAGGCAAAGTTAACAATGCCTACACTGCCGAATTGCCAAACGATGCTGCCGCGCTGCCCGGGGTCGAGGGTGACCATGTTTGGTTCGGCATGCTGCATTCGGGGCATCTTGCGCATCATCTCGGCATGTTCCTTCAGTTCCGCCGTCGAGCCGATCACCATTTCGTGCGGAGTCTTTTCGGTATTGCGCATCAAAAAGCGCACCGTCTCGGCCGCTTTAACTTTGATCAGGTTCGGGGCGAATCGCATGTCGTCCCCCATCGCCACTTCAATGGTGTGGCTGATCTTCGCCGGATCGCCGGATTTCCCCGCAGCGCCATCGTGCCCCTGTGGGACATGCCATCCAAGCCGGATATTGGCGTTATATCGTGCCCAGCGCCGGAAACACCATGAGGAAACCCCGGATAGTTGTGCGTGATCGGGATCAGCGCCGCCCGGCTCTGCCCAGCATCGACCACCAGAATCCGACGGCGATAGCGCGCCAGATAGATCGCCGCCGTCAGCCCTGCAGGCCCTGCACCGACGATAAGGCAGTCCAGCATTTGATCGTCAGCCCGCTTATCCATCATGCGGTTCTCATCTTGTTAGCTGACCAAAGCCCGGCGGCAGTACGAATTGTTGACGGTGTTTTAGATATCCGCATCAGCTACCAGGCTCTTGCCTATTGGCCGAGTTCATCGCATGTCTCACTCGGCTGATGTGGTCGTAGATCACCTTGCGGAGCCGGTTCGTAACGCCGAGCGGCTTGTGCTCAGGCAACGCATGCCACGGACTGAAAGACAGGTTTTCACAAAACCTATTTTGATCGGCCGTATCGAAAGTCTGCTGGGGAATGCGAATCTCCGCCACCTTATAAAAAGGAGCGTTCTCTTCCTTCCACTCCGTCATGGAGTCCTCAACGTCCATGCTATTTGATGTTCTGGGTTGCACCAGAAACTCCATGCAGGCGTCGGCGTTTTCCAGCGCGGTGCGGAGCGTATCTCGCAAGAAGTCATGTCCCGGGTTGTCTGGCATGGGGTCTGTTGTCGTTGAACAGGACCTGGCCGAATACTTGACAGCCTGCCGGTCAGATTCGGTACCTAATTGGTAGGGAACCATGGACCAGTAGCGAGTTTGCAGGGGGTTCGAAATCTTTTTGCGGGTCGTCTTGAAAGCAATCAGCGCCCCCTTGAGGCCGAGGTCGAACGGAATCAGAAGTTTTTCGGAGAAGCCGTCACTGCTTCCGTGCTTCAGCAAGGATAGATAACGACGGGGATCATTGGCGAAAAATACCGGATGACTGACCATGATGAAGTCTTGCGTGAACGCCTGGTCCTCATCTTCCAAGAGCTTCTTCCCGGGAACGCCGAGCAGCTTTATCGCCATCCCGCGCGCATCGCCTTTGCTATCGGCCCGGCTCGCATTCTTGGAGCCGTTCGAAAACCGAATCCACGCCTGATACGTCGTGCCGGGAATGAAAATGCCCTTGGTCAGATGGTCCGGGAGTGTGTCCATCACATGGAATTCCGCTTTCACACAACCATGGGCCTTCGGGTGCGCGTCACGGCGAGCACTCCCCGGGCGATATTCCTTACGAATGGATTCTTCGATCACCAGCCCAATCTCTCGGGCAAGCGCCTGTTCGTCGGGATACAACTCTTCGTCCAAGCCGGAATCAATACTTGGATAGGGAAGTACGATTGGATTGGCAGGCCCTACAGGAATGGCATCCTTGGCTTCCTGAGCGGCGCAGCCGCTGATAGCCACCAGAAAAGCTACGCCAGCCAGAAAACGGCAGCGCCTTGGACTCTTGAGATTAGGCATTTATTTCCTCCCGACGCAGCCAGCGGTGATGTCCAAGCGTCGCTTGTGTAGCGCCGCCGCGATTGAAAGTAGGTGTTGCTCAACACGGGCATCGGTTGCTTAATCCCGAGTGTTCGGGCTCATTTCGACGGATCACCAGCCACCTCGATATGCATCATCAATCCACCGCCGCCGTGCTGCTCGGTGTTGTTGTTGGTGGTGTGGTGCGAGATGTGGCAGTGTATCATCCATTTGCCGGGCTTGAGTGCGGTCCAGATCACGTCGTAGCGTTGGCCGGGACCGACATTGATGGTGTCGGCGCTGAAGCGGGCCGAAGGCGCGAGCGTCTCGCCGTCGCGCGCCACCACCACGAACGGCCCGCCGTGGATGTGCATGGGATGGATGAATCCGCTGTTGGAGCCGACGAAACGCACCTTGAGCGTTTCGCCCACCTTCATCTTGATCGTGTCGGTTGCGGGATAAGCGCGGCCGTTGATGGTGAAGTAATTCGGCATGCCGCCTTCCATCGGCATCGCCGGATAGGTCAGACCGTCCCGCACCAGCCATTCCTGCAATTGCAGCGTGTATTCGTGGTCGGCGGCGATCTCGTCGGCAGCACTGGTCGGATCGATGATCAGCGCGCCATAAAGACCCAAGGTCTGCTGCCGGTCGACGTGATCGTGCGAATGGTAGAAATAGGTTCCGGACTGCACGGCCGTGAATTCGTAACGGTACATATCGCCGTTTTCGATCGGCGCTTGCGTCACGTTGGCCGGACCATCCATGATATTGGGCAGGATCAATCCATGCCAGTGCACGGTCGTCGTTTCTGGTAGTCGATTGGTCACGTTGATCCGCACCTGATCGCCTTGACGGAAGCGCAGCGTCGGTCCCGGCACCTGGCCGTTGAAGGCGTAGGCATTGACGAAGACCGTGGGCAGGATCTGCCAGCGGATGACCGAGGTCTCCAGGTCGAAAACCTTGACGCCGTTTTCGATGCGTGGCGTGAGCACCTGTGCTCCACGCTGCTCCAAACCGTAACTGGCGGTGACATCGCGCGGGTCTACCGCCGCCATGTCCAGCATCGCCGCAGCCGGCGTCTCCTGGGTCATGATCATGCCCGGCGGCATGATCGCCCCGCCGACCTCCTCCGCAGTCAGCCGCAGGTTGAAGAAAGCCGCGGGCAAGGTCATGCCGGCGATCA
>JBPPNE010000299.1:0-15818 GCA_051306415.1 Porticoccaceae bacterium | reverse complement strand
ATGGTGCGCCTGGACGACGGCTGGTGCGCGGCGCTGAACCGCGACACCCTGATGTGCCGGATTTACGAGCAACGGCCCCTGATTTGCCGTGAGTTTGCAATGGGTGAAGACGAGTGTGTTGCGGAGCGGCTATCCTCCAGCGACTGAACCCGGCCTGAAACGTCAACCAACCGCATAGGCTGTGGCATGAAGGTACGACGGCGGACAATTTTTCGGAACAGGAGGGCTTGGTTTCCGCTCTGATCCGTCATTTCACTAACTCCATCAACTTGCCAAAGCTGTTTACCACGTCGTACTTCACGTTCTCCGGGGCGTAGCGCTTGTTCATCTCGTCGAAAAACTTGCGAGCGCACTGGATCTTCGTCTTCTCGATCTCGCGGAGCTCCATGGTCGACATCGAGCCCTTGGTCTCGGCGACGAAGTAAATGTGCTTGACCGTCCCTTTTTTGAACGAGATAGCCCAGTCCGGGTTGTAGTCACCCACCGGCGTGGGGATCAGGAAGCCGCGCGGCAGCTTGGCGTAGACCACGACTTCGCGAGCCGTATCCAGCTCCTTCACGAATTCGCGCTCCACCTTCGAGTCGGTCAGCACGTAGTCGTAGATGTGCCGCCGGAGCTTGTCGCCGGCCTTGCTGAAGTCCTGCTTGGTTAGACCCGCTGTGAAGATGTCGAGGTCGAACTTGTCCTCAACCGGGTCATAGGCCAAGTGTTCGATGATCATGGTCGCCTTTTGCTCGTTGATCAGCCGAACGGCCTCGGCGATGAAACTTTCCGGATTGGTCCGGAACTGCGCGAACACCGCGACGTTGATCCCCTTGAGGATGTCTGCGGTGGTGCGTCGGGTCAGCTGCGTACCTTCAACGACCTTGCCGATCAAGTCGTATTTCACCGCAGAATGGATTGACGTGGTGTTTTCCTCTGTTGTTGTTTCCCTGACAGCAAAGGCACTGCCACTTTTCAGCCCCTCATAGGTAACCTGGTCTTTTTGCTCACCATGCTGAATGGTGTATTGCAGCGGCGTGACGCGCAGCCCGGAATCCTTGTCGTTGAGCGCCGCAACGGCCTTCTGCACCAGTTCAAGCGAGTCGAACTCGACGCTGTAGGCCGCCTTGCGGTTGATGCGGTTCCACAGCGCCTTGAACTCTTGCTTCTCGAAGTTGGCGTTGAGCGGGTTCTTCTTCGGGCGGCGGTCGTCGCCAATGTCGGGAAGCTGGCTCTCGCTGAACACGCTGTCGACGAGCTGTAACACCTGCTCGGCATGAGCCTGCAGTTCCGCCGGCAGCGCCGCCAATACGCCGTCTTTTCGAGCTTGGTGATAGGCAGCGGTGATGCGATCCGCGTCATCCGTGTAGTCGTTCTTCAGCAGGTACTTGTAGATCTGCTTGGCCAGTTGTGGCGTCACCTCGACATCGCCGGTCGGTGCCTTGAGCACCTTGCCGGTGAAGTAGGCCTCGTCCGCCACCCTTGGCCGGGCCGACAGCGATTCGCTGATGTCCTTTTGCAGCGCCGCAACGAAGTCCTTGTAGCTCTCGCTCGCCACCACGGTCAGCACGTTGATGTCGTGGACGACTGCCGGGTGATCCATGCGATCGCCGTTTTGGTTCACCGACAGCCGCAGGCCCCGGCCCACTTCCTGCCGCCGCGAGATGGTGTTGTCGCTGTGCTTGAGCGCGCAGATGACGAACACGTTCGGGTTGTCCCAGCCTTCGCGCAGGGCGGAGTGCGAAAAGATGAAGCGCACCGGCTCGGTCAGCGACAGCAGCCGTTCCTTGTCCTTCAGGATGAGATCGTAGGCATCCACATCGTCGGACAAGCCTGCGTTCTCACCGCGCGCCGCCATTGCAGGATCGGCCAGCCGCCTGGTCTTCTTGTCGATGGCGAAATAGCCGCTGTGGGTCTTGTCCGCCGCGATTCCCTTCAGGTACTTGATGTAAGCGGTTTCGTCCAGATCCAGCACCTCGTTCAGGTATTGGCTGTATTCCTCCTCGAAGATGCGGGCGTAGTCCCCTTTCTCGTCGGCCGCTGAGTAGTCGCGGTACTTGGCCACTTCGTCGATGAAGAACAAGATCAGCACTTTGATGCCTTGCTGGAACAGGACCTGCTCCTTGTCGAAGTGCGCCTTGATCGCCTCACGGATCTGGATGCGGCGCAGCATGGCCTCGCTCACGTCGCCGGTGGCATCGCCCACCACCAACTCCACGCCGTTGGTAAAGCTCAAGGTGTCGGTGTTGGCGTTGATGTCGGCCACCACATAGCCCCGGTACTGATCCAGCCCGTTCGAGAGGTCGAACAGGTTGTCGCCCTTACCGAGCTTGCGCAGCACACGCTTGATGTCGCCGCTGGCCAGCTTCTGTTCCAGCTCCACCCGCGCTTCGGGCGGGCGCTTGGTCGAAATCTCGATAGATTGCAGGTACAGGTAGCCGCTGGTGCCTGCCAGTCCCTTGACCGCAATGCCACGCACAGTAATCTTCTTCACCAGCTTCTGGTCGTAGGCATCCAGCGCGTCCAGCCGGTGAATCTTGTTGTGCGTGGTCTTGTGGGTGGCGGAGTAACGCAGCACGAACAGCGGCTTGAAGTTCACCAGAGAATCCAGCGTCTTGCCGCCTTCCATCTTCTGCGGCTCGTCCAGAATCAGAATGGGCCGGTTGGCGCTGATCACGTCGATGGGCTTGCGCGACTGGAAGTCGTCCAGTTCCTCGTAAATGCGCCGCGCATCCTTGCCCGTGGCGTTGAACGCCTGCACGTTGATAACCATCACGTTGATACCGGCGTCCGACGAAAAGCTCTCCAGGTGGTGCAACTGCTTGGAGTTGTAGATGAAGAAGCGGACTCGTCTGTGGTAGGTCTCCAGGAAGTGCTCGGCGGTGATGTCGAGCGACTTGGCGACGCCCTCGCGGATGGCGATGCTGGGCACCACGATGATGAACTTGCTCCAACCGTATTGCCGGTTCAGCTCGAAGATCGTCTTGATGTAGCAGTAGGTCTTGCCGGTGCCGGTTTCCATCTCGATGTCGAGGTTCACGCGGGCGACCTTGGTCTTGACCAGCGTGTCGGACAGCGGCAGGTTTTGCGCATGCTGCACCGCGCGGATGTTGTCCAGCAAGGCCGCATCAGTGGGTTGAAGGTCGGCATTCTTGAAGCCGACGTCGACGTAACCTTGCATTTGATCCTTGCCCGGATCGATGCGATAGCGGATGGCCGTGGACGTTGCCGGCGGCTGCCCCTTGGCGCACTCCACCACGGCCTGCACGGCGGCCGTCTGGTAGGCCTGGGTTTTGAATTTGAGCTTCATCTTCGCTGCGACCTCTGCATTTCTTTCTGCAAGACGGCCGGTGTCCTGCGCCGCAGAAAGACGTAACCGATTGATTTATATGTCTTCATTGGTTTCTTGTTTGGGCAAGAAGCGGGGATTTCTCTGCAAGCTTTCTGCAAGCTTTCTGCAATTTCTCTGCAATTTTGTGGAGCGCGCATGCTCCGCCACGCGGTTTGCGGAGCGCAAAACCATGTTTAGGCTCCACAAATCGGTTTGTCGCGCACACTGGCTCCACAAGCATGTCAGAGCACCTCCCGCCCTTCGGCCAGATTGATCAGGCGCGGAAAGCACAGGGTGGCCGGGCGTCTGCCGGTTCTTGAGCCAAACCTTCATGGCGTACCTGCTGTCAAGGTGTCTTTCTGCAACGTTTCTGCAAATACGCGCCGCATAAAGGCGTAACTAATTGTTTTTTCTTGTCTTTCCATGCATCGGCTTTCTGCATTCATTCTGCAATCTTCCATACCGGCTGTCCGCGTGTGCCAGCATTACGGATGCACCCGCGACGCCGCAGATTAGTCAGCAGATTGGCGATCTTGTTATGTTTCTGCTCGTCTGTCAGGGCGTCGCTGAGCTTGCCCAGCAACAGCTTGTTGATTTCGGAGCGAGTTGCTTGCCCGAACTTGCCCAGATAGTCGGTCAGCAGTTTGGCGTAAAACGCATCATCCTGGGCACGCGTGCGGATGTATTCGGCTTTGCTGGCCGTTGCCGTGGCCACCGTCGCCGAGACGTAGTAGTTTGGCTTTCGCCCTTCGATCAGACCGGCCCGCTTCATCCGCCTCACCGCTTCGTCGGGAATAGGCAACTTCTTTTGCACCCTGTCCAGCGCCAGCACATCCTCCAGGGGCAAATCCGTTTTCTGGATCAGCAGGCGGCTGTAGGCCGGATCGACCACGCCGCCGTAAATCGTCATCTTCACCGACCCTGCTTCGCTCAGGTCATAGTCTGGCATGGGGAAGTAGCGCCGGGCTTGGCGGGCATACATGTCGTGAATGCCATAACCCATGGTGTCGATCATATTTAGCTCGGCCATGGCCTGCGCTAGAAAAGGGTTGCGGTAACGCCGGGGCGTCTTGTGGCCCGGGATGTAATCGTCGGGCTGCCCTTCGAAGAAGCTGCCTTCGTTCTCGAAGACCAGCCGCTCCGGCAACTCCGTTACCACCACCCGCCCGTTGCGGGTGTAATCTTGGTGGACAATGCAGTTGTGCAGCGCCTCCAGCACGATCTTTTGGTCGTACTTGGAGACCTCAACCGGGATCAGTTCATCCTGAGGCAGGATGCGCAACTGGATATTGCGGATGCGCTGGTACAGGCGCGTTGTGTTGAGCAGAAGCGGCGGGCCGAAATGCTCATTGGCGCGCTCCGTACCCGCCAGCTTCCAAGTCAACTGGGCCGGATGCGGCGACAGCCGCCAGGCGGATTCGGCCTTGCCTAGCAGCAGTAAGGCTGCGCGGGTGATCTGATGATTCTGGGTAACACGGGCACGCTCAAGAAAGGTATCCATCGGCCAGTTTATGATTTCATCAGATGCGAAGCGGTTGGCGTATTTCTGCGCGAACGACTCGCGTGCCTTGTTCACCGCAGCCGCATCCAAATCGGCCGCGGTTGCGCCCGGCACCACCTGCGCTGTCCAATCCAGCGCTAGGGTTTGCTGGCGAATCTCGTCCTGTTTGTCCAGCCCCAGCGAAGTCAGGCTTTCACCAGCGCGCGCGTAGTAGTGCCCCTTCCAGGCAATCGGCAGGCCACGCGGTGCGGGCGGAATCTCCAGCAACAGTACCCGGCCATTCGCGTGCCCAAGCTCGTGGATATTGCGAAAGGTGATGCTGGGCTCCGCGCCTTCGGCCACCTGCATCTTCAGCCCTTGCAGGCGCTCCGGTTGAGGGCGGTAGTCGGTGCCGACCACTTGGCGTGATTGGTTGTTCACGCCGAACACCAGCCAGCCCGCCTCCGCGCCACGCAAATTCGCCTCATTCGCCAGCGCAGAAAAATATTCGCCGATCTTGTCGGTGCTGTAGTCGTTACCCGCCTGCTTGAACTCCACCACCTCGTTCTCCCAGGTGGCAAGCAAGCGTTCCAGCAAGGTTTGCAGCGCACGTTGATCCATCCCGCCCGCCCTCAAATGCACTTCACTTCGGTGGCGGGCGAGAGCAGCTTGAAGATCTGCTCGACGTTGATGCGCACGGCGTCGTCCTTGAACCCGGCATCGCGGAACACCACGCGCAGCGGCTGAAGCTTGGCCAGTTCCTTGACGAAGGCTTCATCGATGCCGCCGTGGGCATCGAAGCAGGCAGCCAGAGCGTTGCCGTCGACGAAGAACAGCTCCTTCCCCTGAATCGCTTTCTTCTCGATGGGCAGGGCAAGGTCCACGCCCCAGTCCAGCATCACCTGGAACAGCAGGTCTTCGGCCGTGCGGTCGGGCTTGATGTTGTCGACGAACAGGTCGAGGTTGCTCTTGTCCAGCGCATCCGGCGCGTAATAGACGTCCGCCATATTGGACGTGTCGATCTTGAGGACGCGGAAGCCGACATCCACGTTCGACCGGGTGTCTCCGCCGCCATTCATGACAGCTCCTCCAGCCCTGCGGATGCGTTCCTTGGTTACTTCGGACAAGTAGGGCGGGCGACCATCCTTCTTCAGAAGGTTAATGGCTGCCTGGACCGTCTTCTTGGCGGCGCCTGTCGCCGAAGTCAGTGCCTCGTCGAGACTCTCTGGAAGCTGAACAAGGATGAACCGGTGATTTGTGCCGAATTTCGCGTTCGCATGGAGCACCGCCTCGGCCGTCGCCCCGGACCCGGCGAAGAAGTCCATGACGATGGACTCCCGCTCGCGCGGCGTCAGGTACTCAATAAGCCGCGCCAGCTCCTCATGATCCTTCGGATTGCTGAATACCTTGGCGCCCATTAGTTTGCGAAGGTATTTCACTGCGACCTGGGATTGCTTGTAGAAATACGACCCCCGAACCTGAGTCGCTAGTTCTGCCTCGTCGTCACCGCCATCCTCCTCCTCCGCTTCCACCTGATCATCAGCCGTTTCGTCAGGAATTGGACGGATGTGCGCCTTACGGAAAGGCGGTTCCGTATGATCCTTGCGAAATTCCACAAGCCCGAGTTTGATCTGGCGCTGCATTTCCTCTGATGAAGCGTATCTCCATCCGGCTTCTGGAACGGCGCACGGTTTCTTGGTCACCGGATGGATGACGTCATACCTCGGCCCATCACCACCAGGCCAGGAAATATCCCGGTCTCGCCAAGGGCCGTGCTTGTCAACGCGCTTGTATCGCGCCCATTTCTTTGAAGGGTGTCCTTTCGGCAAGTCGGCATACCAATGGCTCAAAGCAGCTTCCATCGCGGCGTAGTCTTCGCCGTGGATTCTCTGCAAGCGAAGGAACTCGGCCCAAATCTCCCGAGCGCCAGGCTTTTCCTCTCGCCAAACCTCTCCGCGTTCTCGCAGGAAGGCCAAGTCCCTTGCGTAAACCAGCATGTACTCATGACCAACGGAGAAATACTTTGCGTCGTTCTTCCGTCCCTTTTCCCACACCAGCTGCGCCACGAAATTCTGCTCGCCGAAGACCTGATCGCACACTCTGCGTAGCGACGCTTGCTCCGCATCGTCAATGCTGATCAGAATCAGCCCTTCGGCGCTCAACATGCGCTTTGCAAGGGTTAGCCGGGGATAAATCATATTCAGCCAGTCCGTATGAAAACGTCCACGGCCCTCCGGGTTGCTCACGAGCCTGCCACCCTCTTCGTTCCGTTCACCGCTAATCCTCTCGAAAACCTCCTTTGAGGAGGCGAAGTTGTCTTTGTAGATGAAGTCTTTGCCGGTGTTATATGGAGGATCTATGTAGATCAACTTAACCTTGCCAAGATAGGTCTCTTGCAGCAGCTTGAGAGCTTTAAGGTTGTCGCCTTCGATGAAGAGGTTCTTCGTGGAGTCGAAGTCCACGCTTTCTTCGCGGCAAGGACGAAGCGTCTTGGCAATCGGCGCATTGGCCGTCAGCAGCGCTTCGCGCTTGCCGGGCCAGTTCAGGTGGTAGCGCTCCTGCGGGCCTTCGACGATGGCGTCAGACAGCTCCTGCCGCAGTTGATCAAAGTCCACCGCATAGCGTAAGGATGAAGGATGAGGGATGAAGGATAAATCCGTGCCGTTTTCATCCTTCCGCCTTCCGCCTTCATCCTTTACTTCCGTCACACAATGCGGAAACAACTCCATCAATTTTCGGATGTTCTCTTGCGTGAGGTTGGGCGAGTGCATTTTCAGTTTGTCCATGTTTTTCTCCGAAGGATGAAGTAGGAAGGATGAAGGATGAATAATTCCGCCTTCATCCTTTCATCAGCTGTTCAAGTTCGGTTTTCAGTTTGCGCAAGGCTGCGTTGAGCTCGACCTTGCGGTTGAATTGCTTTTCCTTTTCCAGCCGGGCGGCAGTTCTGGCCACCTCGCGCTGCCTGGCTTGTACCTGTTCGAAGCGCGCCACCAACGCGGCCAGCGGTTCCCGCGGGCGAGCGGGCAGGGGGATGAGGCGATGCAAGAGCTGCTCGTAAAGGCTTGCCAGATCCAGCGCCAGCGGCATGGCGGCGCGCTGGGCGCCGGCCGGCAGCCAGCCGGTCGCGAAGTAGTCGGAGATCACCCAGCGGCTGGCGTCGGCATCGCTCGGGCGCTTGTAGCAGGCCACGACCTGCGTGCGGCCATCAAAGCTCAGCTCGAAAAGAATCGGGAACTGCACGGCGCCGTCGATGGCGCGCAGCACGTCGCGGTTCAGCTCGGGCGTCTTGAGCTGGAGGCCGAATACCTGAAGCTCCGGCACGCCCGGCCGCGCCGGCAGGTTGATGGTTTCCGGCGCCAGCTTGTATTGCCAGACGATCTGTTCGACCTCTTTGACGAACAGGTCCTTCAGCCGGGCGTTGGCACCGCTGTGCTCGTAGATCTTATTCTTGGGCAGGTTGCGCCCAACAAAGGCTGAAGGAGGAAATAGGAAGGATGACTTCAAGGATGAAGTGGGAAGGATGAAGGATGAAGTCATGCGCCTTTCCTCCTTCCGCCTTCAGCCTTCATCTTTGTATTTTTCACACACGTTACCAATATCGCCATCAATTCATTGGCTTCTGCCATGAGTAGATTAAGTTTTTCGGGTGAAAAAATGCCAGCCTCGACAAGCAACTCCAGCCAGTAGCTGCTTTCTTCCAGCTCTTGCATACCGCCTTCGAGCTTGCTGATGAACTCTGCATTTGAACGAGCCCGATTCGCCTCGCGATAATGCGCACCCACTGAAGTACCAGAGCGCAGCAACTGCTTGCCCAGCACCTGAGCTTCCGTGCTTTTTGGCAAGGCTGAATACAGGCGAATAACCCGTAACGCAAACCCCTTGGTTCGCGTCGTCAAATCAATCGTTCCTGCATTTTCATCCTTCATCCTTCCGCCCTCATCCTTGAATCACCAAAAAGGTGATCAGCTCAAAGTCGTCCAGCCCGGTAATGGTATTGACCAGCGCCGTGGTCTTGCCACCGGAGAACAAGCTGTCCAGGTCTTTCTCTTCCTTCACCTCGATCATCGAGCGGATGGCCTTGCCCAGCAGCTCGGAGTACACCCGCATCTTGCGACCGTCCGCCGTGTCCTGATTGAAGCGTTGGCAGACTGCGGTGATGGGCAGCGCCTGGCCCTTGCAGCAGCCGCGCGCCAGATCGAGCAGGCGCTTGACCTCGGTGTGATCGTGGACGACTTCGCCCGCAAGGTTGATGTAGACGAGGTAGTACGGGTGCAGCCGGTTGTGCTGGGGCAAGTGGGCGGGCGGATTCACGCTCGTGTTGCGATTGCGCAGCGCGAAGATCACGCCGGGGGCGACGCCCAGATCGGGGTTGGCGGGCACGACGGCATGCAGGCCGTTGGGCGTGTTGTGGAGCTCGCCGTGGGTCTTGACGTAGTTCAGCAAGTCCATGCGGAAATCGTTGAGGCCGAGGTCGGTGATGGAGACGCCGGTCTTCAGGTCTTCCAGCTCGATGACTTCCTCTTGCAGGCGGCGCAACTGCTCCTTGCGGTAGGACACGTCGTTGGCCTGGGCGGAGAGCACGTTGTCGTCGCCGGTGGCGGTGACATCGGCGATCATCATCCGGCTCTCGACGCGCTCCTTGAGGTTGATGTACTCGTCCAGCGAGATGTCGGGCCAGTAATTCACCAACTGGATGCTGGTGTTCGGTGAACCGATGCGGTCCACGCGGCCAAAGCGCTGGATGATGCGCACCGGGTTCCAGTGGATGTCGTAGTTGATGACGTAGTCGCAGTCCTGCAGGTTCTGGCCTTCGGAGATGCAGTCGGTGCCGATCAGCAGGTCGATCTCCGCCGGTTCGTTGGGCAGCACGACGGCCTTTTCCTTGGCGCGCGGCGCGAACAGGGTAAGCAGTTCCTGGAAGTCGTAGCCTTTGGCCAGGGTAGATTTAGGCGCGCCCTTGCCGGTGACCTTGGCTGTGTGCAGGCGGTGGCTGGCCAGCAGCTCGGGGGCCAGGTTCGCGTACAGGTAGTCCGCCGTGTCGGCAAACGCCGTGAAGATCAGCACCTTGCGGTTGCCGGGGTTGATCGGGTTGGCGATCTTTTCCAGAACATGCGCTTTCAAGTGCTGGAGCTTGGCATCGTCCTCTGGGGTGATCTTGTGCATCGAGGCCAGCAGCGCCTCGATGACCTCCAGATCGCGCTTGAGCTCGTGTTCCCACGAGGGCAAGTCCATGTCGGCAAGGCTCACCTTGACCTTGCCGCCGATCTCGCCACCGCCCTCGAGGCCTTCGGGCAGTTCGTCCTCTTCGGCGTCCAGGGTTTCGAGCACGTCGGTGAGGTCGCTCACGCTCGCGGCGCTGCCGGTTTGGTTGTAGCTGGCGATCTTGGTCAGCGTCGCCCGGTGGTTGTCGCGCAGCGATTGCAGCGTGAGGCGAAACGAGGCCACCGAGCTTTCCAGCCGCTTGAGCAGGTTGACCGTCATCAGCGCCTGCAAGCTCTTCTCGCGGTCGGCCTGGCGCAGCGTGCCTTTGCCGCCGACCTTGGTGTCGTACAGGTCTTCGTACTTCTTCAGCCGGCTGGGCAGGATGTAGCTGACCGGGGCGTAGACGGCGAGTTTGAGCCGGGACAGTTGCTCAAAGATGTCGTTGAAGCCCATCACGTCCGCCCGCTCGGTCAGGGGGCGGTGGAATGACAGGGGTTTGCGGCGCTCCGGGAAGTGGCCGATGTCGCGGGTGTCGTAGAAGGTCTGGATGTGCTTGCGCGAGCGCGCGATGGTGACGCTGTCGAGCAACTCGAAGAAGTCGAAGTCGAGCGCGTCCAGGATGGCGCGCGCGGTGCGTTGCGCAGGCGGCAGCTTGGCCCAGGCGTTGAAGGCTTTCTGGGCGTTGCGGAACACCTCTTCCACCGACTTGCTGGTGCGCAGCTTCTTGCTCAGGTTCTCCGAGTCGCCTTCGTAGGCCAAGGCCAGCTGGTTGCGCAGGTCGTTGAAGCGGTTGTTCACCGGCGTGGCCGAGAGCATCAGCACCTTGGTCTTCACGCCCTCGCGGATGATCTTGTTCATCAGCTTCTGGTAGCGGGTCTCCTTGTCCTTGAAGGCGTCGTTGTTGCGGAAGTTGTGCGACTCATCGATGACGACCAGGTCGTAGTTGCCCCAGTTGATGCGGTTCAGTGGCGTACCGAACGATTCCCCGCTGGTGCGGCTCAAGTCGGTGTGGCAGAGGACGTCGTAGCTGAACCGGTCGCGCGCAAAGATGTTGGTCTTGAGGTTGCGGTTGTAGTTGAGCCAATTGTCGGCCAGCTTCTTGGGGCACAGCACCAGCACCGAACGGTTGCGCAGCTCGTAATACTTGACCACGGCCAGAGCCGTGAAGGTCTTGCCCAGGCCGACGCTGTCGGCCAGGATGCAGCCGCTGTAGGTCTCCAGCTTGTTGATGATGCCGGTGGCGGCGTCCTTCTGGTAATTGAAGAGCTTGTTCCAGATGAGCGTGTCCTGGTATCCCGTGCGGTCGTTGGGCAGGACGTCCTCGTCGATGTCGTCCAAGAACTCGTTGAAGATGTTGTAGAGCATCAGGAAGTAGATGCTTTCGGGTGAGTTCTCCTGGTACACCGATTCCATGTATTCACAGATCTGCGCTGTCACATCTTCCAGCTTCTCGGGGTCTTGCCAGATCTGACCGAACAGACTGAGGTAGGTCGCCGTGAAGGTCGGCTCGTCCATCTTGTTGACGAGGTTGGAGACGGCGTTGCCTTGCTGGTAGCCCAGATCGACGGCGGTGAAGCCGTGTAGTGGCATATAGGCGGTGTCCGTGGCTGCGGCCTGCACGCAGGCAAATTGCTGCATTGGAGCCTTGCTGCGATTGCTCTTGAATGTGGCCTTGCGGCGCAGCCAGTCGGCGCACTCGCGGGCGATGGCCCGCTGCGTGAGTTTGTTGCGCAGCTGAATCTCGAATTCGCTGCCGTAGAGGCTGCGTTCGCGGTCGAGCCGTGGAATGTGGAACTCACGGCGCTCCCTGCGAATCTTGTCGGTGACTTCGTTGGCGACGAAAGTTGGCGATGTGAAGATGAAGTTCAGCTCGTCGATTTGTTCCAGCTCGGCCTTCAGCGCTTCGAACGCGTACATCGAAAAGCAGGACGCCGCAATCTTCAGCTGGGCGCCCGGCTTGAGCGTTTGCTTGAGGTCGTCACCGAGCAGGCGATTGATGTTGTCGATCAGCTCCATCAAGAATCTGCCTTTGGCAACACAGCATAGCCTGGCGCGAATACAGCGTTTTTCACACCATAGTTCCCTGGATGGTTATGCGGTCACAACCTAAATTCGTGCCATGCACAGTCCTGCAGTGGTTCTGTTTATCTAGGTCTTTGATGGAGTAACAGCGGGACGCTTCCGCGAAGGCGAACGCCGAGAAGCACATCAGCAGCAGCATCCATCGCATTTCGCTTCCCTTCGCTCAGCCTGAAAATCGCGGCAATCCGGGCATCTGATAAGAAAGATACCACCGGAGACCGCCTATGCCGCCGCTCAAACAGCAGTTCTCTTCCGTTTGCCAACCCCTCCCTCGATGACAGTCGACCCAGTTACTCCCAAGTCGCCGTCAACCTGATCCTCGGCACCTTCGCCCGCACAGTTACCGCTTCGGATTAGGGATGCTCTGAATAATTCGATTCCGTTCATGGTTCGACAGGCTCACCACGAACGAAATCAACAGGTTACCGTTCGTCCTGAGCTTGTCGAAGGAATTGATCAGAGGTTCCTTAGATGATGCGGCTTCCCGGTTTTCGCGAGCGGCCCGCACAACGGCGGCGAGTGCGCCGGAAACGCTTTCATCAACGGGGCTCAGGCGCCGGCCCCCCGTCACCTCTCGCGCGGCTGCACCGTATTTTTCGGCACGTCCTTGAAGGGCCGATCCATGCCGGTCAGGGGCTCCTTGGGCATGCCCAGCACGCGCTCGGCAATGATGTTGCGCTGAATCTCGTCGGTGCCGCCGGCGATGGACGCGGCGGGCGTCGATACCAGAATCTCGGCGATGACCCCGTTCATGGGGCTGTCGCTGCCGGTCAGCATCGCATCCGCCGCGTTGATCAGCGTGTGCACATGCGCCGACGCCCGCGCCACGTGGCTGCCCACCAGTTTGCCCAGCGAACCTTCCGGCCCCGGCGGACGCCCCAGTTGCTGGGCGGCGCGGGCGCGGCGCTGGGTCCAGTGCGCGGCCCGGTGCATGGTCAGCAGTTTGGCGATTTCCTGCCGCACCACCGGATCGGTATTCCGGCCCGTCGCCTGGGCGCGCTCGATGACCAGATCGGGGCGCCCGGCGCGCTGCGGATACCAGGTGTAGGGCTCCATGGTGATCGCGAATTCGGCGCGCTCCTGGTCGTAGGCTTTCCCCACCCGTTTGGCGCTCTGCGGTCCCGATGCTATACCCTCGGCAGCGGCGCGGCGTTCGTGCATCAGGGTGGTGGTCGCCACCTTCCAGCCTTCGCCGAGCTTGCTGACCAGGTATTCGGCCGGCACCACCGCATCGGTGAAAAACACCTGATTGAAGGAGGCGTGGCCGTTCATCTGACGCAAGGGTTGCACCAGCACGCCCGGCTGTTCCATCTCGATGATGAAATAGGACAGCCCCGGATGCTTGGGCACATTCCAGTCGGTGCGCGCCAGCAGGAAGCCGTATTGGGCGTGGTGGGCGCTGGTGGTCCACACCTTCTGGCCGTTGACGATCCATTGACCGTCCTTCAGATCCGCCCGGGTCATGGCGCCGGCGAGATCCGAACCGCTGCCCGGCTCGCTGAACAGCTGGCACCAGTGGTCTTCGCCGGTCAGGATGCGGCGCAGAAATTTTTCCTTGAGAAAATCCGATCCGTGTTCCAGCAGCGTCGCGGCGGCCAGCATGCGCGGGCCGCTGCGGGCCACGCCGATGGCGCCCATGGTGCGGAACTCTTTGTCGACGACGGCGGCCAGCGCCGCGGACAGCCCTTTGCCGTGCCACTCCCTGGGCCAGGCTGGCATGCCCCAGCCGCTATCCACCAGTTTGGCGCGCCAGGTCTTGAGATCGAGGTTGGGATCCCAGTTGGCCTCCAGCCAGGCGCGCGCCTCGGCGCGGACGGTTTCTTGCGTTGGTTGGCTCATGGTATTTGCCTCGCCTCTCAAACGTTCCAGCGCTGCATCAGCAGTTCGCGGTGATAATTCGGACTGCCCAGAAAAACTTCGGAGCTTTTCGCGCGCTTGAACCACAGATGGGTGTCGTTATCCCAGGTGAAGCCGATGCCGCCGTGCAGTTGGATGGTTTCCCTGGCCGTCTGCATGAAGGCGTCGGCCGCGCAGGCTTTTGCCAGCGACGCGAGAGCAGGCAGATCCGGGTCATTTTCCGCCGCCGCCTCGGCGGCATAGTAGGCAGCCGATTTGGCCAGTTCGACCTCGACCAGCATGTCGGCGCATTTGTGCTTGATCGCCTGGAAGCTGGCGATGGGGCGGCCGAACTGCATCCGCATCATCGCGTAGTCGAGGGCGGACTGGCGCAGTTGGTCGGCGCCACCGACCATCTCGTTGGCCAGGCAGACCGCGGCCTGATCCAGCGTCGTGGCGAAGGGCGCGGCGGCGGCGCCCTCGTCGCCCAGCAAGTCCGCCGGCACGTTGTCGAACGTCAGGCGCGCCAGTTTGCGGGTGCCATCAACCGATTTCAGCAGCCGCCGATCGAGTCCGGCGGCATCGCCGCGCACGCTGAAAAACGACAGGCCGGTGTCGCCGCTGCTGCCCGGGGCGCGTGCCAGCACGATGATCAAATCCGCCGTATGCCCGTCCAGCACGAAACTTTTGACGCCGGACAGCCGGTAGCTGCCACCCGCGGGTGTCGCCGTCAGCGCTACCCCGGCGCTATCCCAGAGACCGTTATTCTCCGTGAATGCCAGTGTCGCCACGGTCTCCCCCGCCGCGATGCTTGGCAGCAGTTCCTGCTTCTGGTCTTCGCTACCCGCGTTCAGGATGGCGCTGGCCGCGAGCACCACGGAGGCAAAATAGGGCGCGCACAGCAAGGCGCGACCCATTTCCTCGAGCACAATGGCCAGCTCGACAAAGCCGAGACCCTGGCCGCCGTAGGCCTCGGGAATGTGCACGCTACTGAGCCCGAGCTCGCCGCTCAGCCGCTGCCAGGCAGCGCGCTCCCAGCCGTTGTCGGTCGCCATCAGGCGGCGGATCTCCGTGGTCGGCGATTGCTCGGCGAGAAACCGCCGCACCACGGTGCGGATCTGTTCCTGTTCATCGGTGAAACTGAATTTCATGGTGTCATCCCGTGTCGGCCGTATTCCCGGCTCATTATTCCAGTTGGCTGAATGTTGTCGCGACGCCCTGGCACCTGAATATTTCTGCTTTATGCAGGGTGCCTGTTTATGCAGGGTGCCTAGCATTGCGGATGTTCGTTTATCGGAGTTGGGTCGCAATGCCTCGCGTGTTCTTTTGACGATAATACGACATTTCAACGCCGCGACGGCTATGATCAATCGACTGAGGGAACACGCTGGCTTGGATGACTTGTCGTCAAAGCCCCCGCAGCACAGCGTTTTCCAGCTCTCGCCGTTGCACGAACCGCCCTATTGCGCCCGGCAGACTCAGGGGGCGGGTAGTCCAAGTGATCGTTCAGTTCTCCCTCCAAAGCCGATTACAGCGCGCGTTGGGTGGTCTGCTTGCTCAGACCATGCCCGCCCAGCAGCTTCCTGGCGTTGCCCGTGACGCCTTGAACAGCCTCATCGAATTGGGATTTTTGCGTTGGGCTCAGGCCAGCTCCAACATCACCTTGCACTGATGGCCCGGGGTCCGCAGGGCCTCGAACGCCTTGGGGAAGGCGTCGAAAGTCACGATATCGGTAATCATGGCCTCCGCATCCAGCCGCTCCGAGTGAAGCATGTCGATGATGAAGTCGAAATCGGGCCGGCGGTAGCCGAGCACGAAGCGCAGGGTCAGCTCCTTGAACAGCGCCGTGGCCGGAACGAAGGTGTCGGGCTGATCGCAGACGCCGACGGCGACGATGGTTCCCTG
>JBPPNE010000298.1:0-5157 GCA_051306415.1 Porticoccaceae bacterium | reverse complement strand
CGCCGCTTGCAACCCCGCTCAAGACTCAACTGGATCATCGTGCGTTCTTCACAACTCAACTGGTTGTAGTTCTTTTCCATCGCAACACTTTACCTCTCGGAGAGTGTTGCACTTCAGATTTGAGGCCGGCCGGTAATATCCGCTGCACATGAACAGGAAACCAGCAGTGGCGGTGACACTTTCGCCGGCGCCCGATTCTGCCTGGACAATCCAGCGCGCGTCTTCGCTCGACCAGTTGGCGGATTTCACCGCCCAATAAAAGCGGATGTTCTTTTCGATACCATTATCGCGCGCCGTTTCGCGGACATAGTTGAGAATCGATGGTCCGTCGGCAATCGACTTTGCCGCGACCCATGGCTTGAAGCTGTAGCCGAGCGTGTACATGTCCGAGTCCGACCGGATGCCGGGATAGCGGAACAGGTCTCCGACAGGCCCGCCCCCACGATAATGACGTCGAAATGTTCCATGTCGCGAAGTTTGCGCGGTTCGGTTTCAAAATACTATCGCGCGCCTAAGGTCCACGTGGCGGCGCAGGCTGCCGCGCTGCCCAAATATATCGAGCGGGAGCTTGCGACTACCTCAAATGCGGCCACCTCAATCATGGGTTCATGCGACTGCGTTGCTACAGCTACCATGTCGAGCACCGCTGCGGACGGTGAATGTGTGCGGTCAACAGGTTTTTGGCACCCGGTGATGCAGCACGACGATGGGGTCTATGACTCTCTCCCGACGGATTGGCCCGACAGATTGGGATGGCATGGTCAGGGAAGCGCGGACCAAATGCCGAGCTGACGCGGAACCAAGAGAGCCTTCCAGTCGAAGAATCCTGCCGCCCATGACGAAACCCTATTTACTCGGTGGATGCGATTCTATACTCGGAGATGTACTTCGGGTTGGTTTTCGGAGCCAGGAAAAGGCTGGATTTTAACCGTATATGAAGGATTCAGACGATACCCACGGCCGGGATTCATGCCGACAAACGCTGTTCCGCTGCGTTGTCGCTACTGGCGCTGTCGCCACCATCGCCGCCGAAGGCTGGCAAGCCGGCGCACTGAACCCGACATCTGCTGGCGTTGGGCTGCTTGCGCTATTCTACGTCCTCGCCTCGGTTATTCTGCTGCAGGGCCTCGCCAACGACGAAGCGCTGCTGCCCCGCGCACATCTTTACTTGGCGGACGCCGACGCCTTCCTGATCGGGGCCTACATCGCCTTCGTCAATTTCAGCATAGTCCCGCTGGTGATGTTCGGAACCATCGCTCTGTGCAACGCACTGGCCGGCGGAGGTCTTCAACGCTGGCGGATGGACAATCTGGCATTGATCGCGGGAGCCATCACCGTCGCGGCATTAAAACACCCGACGATTGAAATTCGTCTGGATCAGCCGATCAATATCATCGCATTGATCGCCTTTTTCCTGTATTTCTCTGTGTTCGGATACCTCGCATTCAGCCGCAACAGTGCGCTTCGCACCCGACTAAACGAACTTGAAGAGCATCAGGTCGAGTTGAAGCTGCGCAACTACAGCCTGTCAAAATACCTGTCGCCAACACTGCATGAGGCCATTGTCTCCGGGCGGGACGTCAAGCTGGAATCCCAACGCAAGCAACTCGCCATCTTTTTCTCCGATATCCAGGGCTTCAGCGAATTGGCGGAGGAAATGGACGCCGACGCACTTACCGCACTACTGAATAATTACCTGACCGAGATGTCGGAAATTGCGATCCGGTACGGCGCCACTATCGACAAGTTCATGGGTGACGCGGTCATGCTTTTTTTTGGGGACCCAACCAGCAGCGGGCCCAAATTCGATTCGATCGCCTGTGTAGCAATGGCTATCGACATGAAAAAGCGGATGAAAGAATTACAGCTACGCTGGCTCAACCAAGGCATTCAAAAGCCCCTGCAAATCCGCATGGGCATTAACACCGGTTACTGCACGGTGGGCAATTTCGGCACCGAAAACCGCCTTGATTACACCGCCCTCGGCACCGAGGTCAACCTGGCCAGCCGGCTGGAATCTGCCGCCGAGCCAGGAGAAATTCTGATCACCCACCAAACCTATATGTTGATCAAGGATGTGATCATGTGCCGCGACCACGGCGAGGTCGCCGTCAAAGGTTTTCAGGATCCGATCAAAGTCTATTCAGTGGTTGATCTGCGCAAGAACCTGGGTGCGGATCAAAATTATTTCGAATACGCGACCGAAGGGTTTGCGGTCTACATGGATATGGACAAGATCCGCAACTACGACCGCGACAAAGCCCTCAAGGCGCTTGAAAACGCGCACCACAGCATCAAAAGTAAAGTCCGCCAAATCTGATCCACGGAAGCATTTAGACCTGCAACTCGGCGGTCAGGCTGACCGTGGCAGTCCTCCAGAACAACCGCAACTACTGGCGGGCAAGCCGCAACCAACTGGCGTTGCCAACAGTATTGGTACTACGCAGCGGATTGATATCCAGACCACCACGGCGGGTATAGCGGGCGATAACGGTGAGCGTTGCGGGCACACAGCGTTCGCGAATATCCATAAACAGGCGCTCGACACAGTGCTCGTGAAAAGCCTGGTGATTACGGAACGACACCAGGTAGGCCAGAAGGGCACTGCGGTCGATGGCCCGACCGCGGTAACTGACCTGTACGCTGGCCCAATCCGGCTGCCCGGTGACCGGACAGTTGGATTTGAACAGGTGGCTGTAGAGCGTCTCATCGACGATCTCATCGCCCACGGCAAACGCGAGTAAATCCGCGCTTGGGGTTGCATCGACGCGGGCGAGCGTCGTCATGTCGATACAGTCGCCCCTGAACGCGCCGATCCCGCGCGCGCCAAAGGCGTCGAGGCTGTGCAAATCCACTACCACCGGTGCGCCACAGGCTGCGCTCAAATCCTTCCGCACGACATCCTCGACCGTCTGCCCGTTATTGAAACGCTCCTGATTCAGGGAGTTCAGATAGAGCTTGAGGGATTTCGATTCAATCAGATAGGGCGATGTGCAGGGAACCGCAAATTCGCCGATCCGCACCTCGGGTTTGCCCAGCGCATCCAGCCACGACATCTCATAGGCGGTCCACAAATCGGTACCGTGGAAGGGAAGATTGTCGTCGATGCCGAGTGACGCTCGCCCTGCGGCGCGGGCAATCGGGCACAGCAGCTCCGGCGCATAGCGCTCGGGATAGGCCGTTACTTCGCCCAGCGGCATGCGATGTTCAATCACGACGGCCCTCAGGCGCGTAGGCGCTTGCCATTTTCCAGCAAATAAAGAGCGTAAGCGGTCAGCCCTGTAATGATCAACAGAACCACCCCGAACGCGTTGCCGATACCCACATCAGAGACCCCGAGAACGCCATAGCGGAACGCATTCACCATGTGCAAAATCGGATTGGCCTGGGACACTCCCTGCCAAAACGGCGGCAGCAGATCGATCGAGTAGAACACACCGCCGAGGTAGGTCAGCGGGGTCAGTACAAAGGTCGGAATGATTGAGATGTCATCAAAGGATTGGGCAAACACCGCGTTGATAAATCCCGCCAGGGAAAACAGCACCGCCGTAAGAAACACCACGCTCACGGTGATCAGGATATGTTCGACATGCAGCCGGGTGAAGAACAGCGCCAGCAGGGTGACGATCAAGCCAACCAATAGCCCGCGGGTGACACCCCCGATCACAAAACCAAGCAGAATCAGATAATTGGGCACTGGCGAGACCAGCAGCTCCTCAATGGCACCGGCGAACTTGTTACCGAAAAACGACGACACCACATTGCCGTAGGAGTTGGTAATCACCGACATCATGATCAAGCCGGGCACGACGAACTCCATGTAGCTAAAGCCCGACATCTGACCGATACGGGGGCCAATCAGCGTGCCAAAAATGACGAAGTAGAGTGCGACGGTAATCGCCGGCGGCAGCAGGGTTTGCTGCCAGATACGGGTAAACCGGCGCACCTCCTTGATCACGATGGTCAGGAAGGCTACCCACTGCTCAATGAAGGTCATTCCGCCACTTCCGTTGCGGATTGGCCATTGCTCTGCACCAAGGACACAAACAGTTCTTCAAGGCGGTTGGCCTTGTTGCGCATACTGGCGACGTGAATGCCGCGCCCGCCAAGCGCCGAAAACAGATCATTCAGGGACTGGGTTTTTTCCACCGCAACTTCAAAGCTATGGCTATTCAGCAACCGGCCTGGGTAATTCGGGATAGCCGGGAACTCCGCCAACTCCTCGCGAGTATCCAGCACAAACACTTCCCGATTCAGTTGACTGAGCAGCTCACGCACACTGGAGTTTTGCACGATCACACCGCGGTCGATGATCGCCAGATTGCGACACAGGCTTTCGGCTTCTTCCAGGTAATGGGTGGTCAGAATGATGGTCGTCCCCTGATTGTTGATGTCGCGCAGGAACTGCCACATCGATCGGCGCAACTCGATATCCACTCCCGCCGTGGGCTCGTCGAGGATCAGCAACCGAGGTTCATGCACCAGCGCCCGGGCGATCATCAGACGTCGCTTCATGCCGCCCGAAAGCGTGCGCGCCGGCTGCTGATTCTTGTCCCACAAGCCGAGTAACCGCAGGTATTTCTCCGTGCGCTCGCAGGCCAACCTGCGCGGCAAACCATAGTAGCCGCCCTGGGTGACGACAATATCGAACACCTTTTCGAACTGGCTGAAGTTGAACTCCTGCGGCACTATCCCAAGATGGCGCTTGGCCCGGGAAAAATCCCGGTCGATATCGACGCCGAAGATCTCGACCTGGCCCGCCGTCTTGCGCACCAGTGAGCACAGGATGCCAATGATGGTGGACTTGCCGGCACCGTTAGGGCCGAGCAACGCGAAAAAATCCCCCGGCGCGACATCCAGGCTGACCCCTTTCAGTGCCTCAAAACCGTTGCCGTAAACCTTGGTCAGGTGGCGAATCGATAACGCCGGTGTCGTGGTCGTCATATTGTCCGTGAATAACCGCCCAATTCTCCACTGGCACGCAGCCACTACTAAGCGGATGGGCCAGCTCAAGTAAAGCCAAGGAGTCTAAGAACTTATCCGTAAATAATGTTTATCTTGAAACGCACCTTTCGGAACGCGATTATCCCAGCCGCAAGATGGTTGAGCGCGAGGAAGCTGCGCTCAAGTTTCTCATAGCGCACCAGCAGCTTGCGA